>CAIMMA010000187.1 GCA_903842475.1 uncultured bacterium | reverse complement strand
CTTTTTGATCGCCTGCATCGTGGCCAGGGTCGCCGAATCCAGTTCCATGCCGATATAGGGTATTTTTGCCGTGCCGATGCCGTGCTCGCCGCTGACCGAACCGCCCAGCGCCACTGTGGTGCGGAAAAGCTCGTCCAGGGCCTGCTGCACCTTTTTCTCCATACCGTTCTCCGCCAGGTCGACCATCACGTTGACATGGATGTTGCCGTCGCCGGCATGGCCGAAGTTGACGATGGGTACCCCGAACCGGGTCGAGATCGCCTCCAGCGCCCGGATCATGTCCGGTACCTTGGATCGCGGCACCACGATATCCTCGTTGAATTTATCGGGGTTGAGGCGGCGCAGACTGGGGCTGATGCTGCGGCGGACTTTCCAGATCGCCTCCGATTGCGCCGGGGTTTCGGCGATCCTGGTTTCCAGCACGCCCAGGGGCTGAATAATTTCCTGGATTTTCCGGGTCTGACCGTCGAGGACGGCCCGGTCGCCATCCACCTCGATGATCAGTACCGCCCGGCATTCCGGCGGCAGGTCAAGCGGCATGGCCTGGCGGACACAGTCGATGGCGGAGCCGTCCATGAATTCCAAGGTGGTGGGGATGATCTTGCCGCGGATGATGGCCGAGACCGCCCGGGTGGCACCGTCGATGGTGGCAAACGCCACCAGCATGGTTTTGCGGGCCTCGGGTTTGGGCAGCAGGCGGAGGATGATCCGGGTCACGATGCCAAGCGTCCCTTCGGAGCCGACAAAGAGCCGGGTCAGGTCATAGCCCACGACATTTTTCATGGTTCTGCCGCCGGTATGGATGATCTCGCCCGTCGGGGTCACAACCTCGAGGCCGAGGACGTAATCCCGGGTGACGCCGTATTTGACGCAGCGCGGACCGCCGGCACATTCGGCTATATTCCCTCCTAAGGTACTGAAATCCTTGGATGCCGGGTCGGGTGGGTAAAAGAGATCGAGCTTTTCCACCGCCTGCTGGAGTCGGCCGGTGACCACGCCCGGTTCGACGATGGCGATCAGATTGTCGGTGTCGATTTCCAGGATGCGGTTCATCCGGGTGAGCACCAGCACGATGCCGCCTCGGATCGGCAGGCTGCCGCCGGTGAAGCCGCTGCCCGCGCCCCGGGGCAGGATGGGGATCCGTTCGGCGTTGGCCAACCGGACGATCCGACTGACCTCGTCGGTGGTGGCGGCATGGACCACGATATCCGGGAGAAATTGCTGCTGGGTGGCATCAAAGGAGTGGGTGATCCGGTCGGCGAGGCAACTCGAAACATTGTCGGCCCCCACGATGGTTTTGAGGCGCTCTAGGATCTGGTTGTCGGGCATGGGTTCGTTCATTTCGAGGAAAAGGTCAGCAGCGGTTTTCGGAGGGCAGATGCACGGTCATCTGCGGGAAGGGAATATCCCATTTGTTGGCATTGCAGCAGTCGACGCACCATTTGGCCAGGGCTCGCTCCAGCCTCCGGTAGGCGGCCGCCTCTTCGCCTTTGAAATCAGCGAGCACCACCAGGTCCAGGGACGAGGCGCCGGCCTGGAGAAAATCCACGTTCAGGCTGAGGCAGGCTTCACCGTAGCCGTTCTCCTCCAGTTGCTTTTGGAGAAAGGCTTTCAGGGTCTCGGGAACGGAGGTGGTGATCTCGGCCTGGAGGTCGTAGGAAAGGCCGAAAGGTACCCGGATGCTGAAATTGCGGGAGAGGTTGGCCGGCGACTTGCCGAGGAAATCGCCGGTCTGGTAGACGGTTCGTCGGCCGCCGAGTTCGACCACTTCGACCTGTTCCAGGGAAAGGCTGGCTACCTTGGCAAAGGGTTTGCCTTCGATCGCCACCCAATCCCCCTTTTTGCACGGAAACCAGGGCTCGTCCAGCTGATAGGGTCGGCTGATCAGGCCGATCATGTCTTCGATCGGGATGCGCACATGCATCGCCAGGGCGGGATTGTACAGTTTGCAGAACACATTCAGCGATTCCACATTCCAGGGCACGCCATTGTAAATGATTCGTTCCCCCTCGCGGATCGAGCCCATGTTGAGCACCAGCCGAACCTGCTGCCACATCTTGGGCAGGGCTTGGCGGACCGTCCAGAGCAGCCCCAGGAAGATGATAATGGTCATGCTGAGCAGGAACCAGTCCTCAGCGCTGAAGAGCACGAAGATCAGGCCGCAGATTGCCGAAGCGACCGAAAAGACCTGGAAAAAAATGTCGAGGATGCGGACATGAATAGGGCGTTGCTCTTTTTTCGAACCGGGAAGCACATAGAGGATCAGTCGGGAAAGGAGCTTGAACGCCAGCAGGATGGCCACAAAGGCCAGGAAGGCGATCAGCAGGTAGAGGCCGCGGGTGCGGAAAAACTCCCGTATGGAGCTGCCCGAATTTTTAATAAGGGAGGTGTCCTTGTTTTCCAGTTTGGCCAGCTCCAGCTGGGTCAGGTCCAGTTTGTTGCGAATCCGCTTTTCGACATGCAACCAGGCGGGTAGTAACTCGCCCAGGTACGTCTTGATTTTGGGATTTTTCGATTCAGCGATCAGCTTGTTGAGGTTTTCCACGGCCTGGTGCGCGGTGGCCGCCTGTTGGTTGTAATCGGCGATGGTTTCTTTAAGCTGGGTCTTCAGGCGGGCGCGGGCGGTGAGTTGTTTGAGCTGTTTGATGCTCGGTTCCAGCAAACTGGCGAGTTCCTCTTTCCAGCTGAAGGTTTCCTGCTTTTTTTCAGCAAAAACATCGGATTCCACTCCGGTGGCAATTCGTTCGAAATCGGCGCCGGTTTCCGACAACTGCTTGTCGAGTTTGGTCAGTTCCTCCTGCAAATTCTGCTTTTCGGCCTCGGAGGTGCTGGCTTTAAGTTTTTTGGTGGTAATCGTTATCTGCTGTTTGATGGTTTTCTGCAGCTCCACCAGGGACGACAACATGTCGAGGGATTCGACCGCCTTTTCAGCGCCGTTTTCCTGCTGGGTCAGTTTTCTGGTCAGATACGACTGCATCTTGATCTGGGGTTCCTGCTCTTCGAGACCATCCATTCCGGTGTGGAAGGTGCTGCGGATTCCGGCGAGCAGGGGCGGGGTGATGACGATCTGGCGGACAGGATGCTGCTTGAGGAGGAGTGCTGCCCAAGGGAAGGGCGGTTGCGCCGGTTCGGCCAAAGCAGGAGCAAGCAGCGGCGGGACGTTGTTCAGCAGGCCGACCAATTTTTTGGAGGAGGCATTTCTGCCCCGCTGGGCGGTTTTGGTCCCGTTGCTTTTTTTTGCAGGTTCAACGGTTGCGGCGGACGGCACAATTTGTATTTCAGGGGCCACAGTTATCGGCGAGTGGCCAGTGGTCTCCGTCGATGCTTCCTTGGGCTCTGGGGCCGTCTGGGTCGAATCGGTCTGCGGCGTTGCCGGCAGAGGCGCCGCCTCCGGTTTGGCTGCCGTCGATACAGAAGGTTCGGGGGCGGTTATTGCCGGCGCGGTGAGTTGCGGAGGTGGCGTCGGTTCCGGGGCAACGGGCTGTTCTTCGGCAAAAACGGAGAGCGCAATGGCCAGAAGGATCGAACAAAAAAAGGATATTCGCATGATCAGATCAGGGTGGATGTTGATGAAAGTTTACGGGTTTACGAATGCAGCCGCCTGGATTGAGTTCGGCTGGTCAGGGGGCCAACCGTTCAATCGTCCAGGAGCCATCGTCTTGATGGGCATACAGAAAACGATCATGGAGGCGGCTGGTCTGGCCCTGCCAGAATTCGATGGTCGTGGGGCGCACCCGATAGCCGCCCCAGAAGTCAGGGAGGGGAATTTCGCCTTTGAGGAATTTGGTTTTAATTTTATCCAGTTCCATCATCAGCAGTTGCCGGGAGGACAGCACCGAGCTCTGTTGTGAGATCCAGGCACCCATCTGGCTGTCGCGGGGCCGGCTGGCAAAATACCGGGCCGATTCGGCTGTGCTGATCTTTTCCGCAATACCGGTGACGGCAACTTGGCGCGCCATTCCAATCCAGGGGAAAAGCAGCGACACCCGGTGGTTTGCGGCGATCTGTGTGGCCTTGCGGCTGCTGTAATTGGTGAAAAAGATAAAACCGTTGCGGTCAAAGAGTTTGAGCAGCACGGTGCGCAGGGTCGGTTGCCCATCGGCGCCCACCGTGGCCAGGCTCATCGCATTGGGTTCAACCAGTTCCGCCTTGCAGGCCTCGTTGAACCATTGTTCGAACTGGCGGAACGGGTCGGGGGCAAGCATCTCCCGGCTCAGCACGGGGCCGTTATACTCTTTGCGTAATCCTTTGATATCCATGAGACCTGCCCTCTTCTTCCTCTCCAAATAGCTGTCGGTGACCTTGTCAACATAAGCTGAACTGTCTTGCAGGTCAACGCTGTCTTGTGAATACTTTATGGTCGGCAGCGTTCAGGAAGATGCCTGCCCCAACTGGCGGTAGGTGCCTCGGGTGCCGGCATTGATCGCCGGCACTTCGGGAGGTGTCCGATCTTCCGGTGCGTTTGAAGAAGTATTTTTGTCGATCCCAGGGGCTTTTGAGGATTTTACGCCTGGTCGTCGCGGCCGGCGGTGTTCTGTTCCTGGGCGATTTCATCGTAAATCTGGTGCAGATGGACCGGGACGGCCTTGCGGCGCAGCCGGAGGTTGAGCATCTCGACCATGAAGGAAAAGGCCATGGCAAAGTAGAGATATCCTTTGGGCATTTCATGACCGGTTCCTTCAGCCACCAGGGCCACCCCCACCAGCACGAGAAAGGCCAGGGCCAGCATTTTGACGGTCGGGTGATTTTCGACGAAATCACCGATCGAGCGGGCCGCAAACATCATGACGCCGATGGCGATGACAATGGCGGCCACCATTACCCAGAGATGTTCAGCCAGTCCCACGGCGGTGATCACCGAGTCAAGCGAGAAAATGATGTCGATTATGGCGATTTGGGCGATAACCAGGGGCAAGGCCGAGGCCATGTGCTTGGGGCCGTGGATCTCTTCGCCGCCCTCTAAACTGCCGTGGATTTCGTTCACCGCCTTGTAGATGAGAAACAGGCCGCCGAACAGCAGGACCAGATCACGTCCGGAAACCGGGTGGCCCATCACTTCAAACAACGGAGCCACCAACTTGGCCAGCCAGGCCACCGACATCAGTAACAGAATACGGGTGCCCATGGCCGCCAGCAGGCCGAACTGGCGGGCGAATTGACGTTTGTTGGCGGGCACTTTCCCGACCAGCAGGGTCAAAAAAACGATATTGTCAATGCCAAGAACAATTTCCAGCACGGTCAGCGTCAGCAGTGAACTCCAGATGCTAATATCCCACAGCCATTCCATTATGCGCCTTTCTTTTGTTGAGTATTGTTGTTTGAACCGATGATTTCAGTGCCGATTGGGGGCCTGGCACGCCATGCATGGAACGCTCGGTTTTTGAGCCCCCATGGCGAACGCACCATCCCTTGCTTCCTGCTGCGCCCCATGGGGGCTTCACCCCTTTGGCGTCGGTGCAGGAAAGGAGCCGGTGGCGGGCACGTTTTGAGGGTAATCGATGCAATCGTTGATGGGGCATGCGCCGGTTTCGAGAGACCCGCCCCGGACAGGGCCTTGTAAGAACGCCTCCCGCCGCAAGTCGCCCGATTGTCGCGTCTGCATGGAAAGGAAACGAGCGCGAACGGGGAGGGGGGACGGTCGCTTCCCTCAGCGGGTCTCAGGTGTCCTTCGGTTTGAACGAAGAGGTTGTATTATTTTAAATTTATGTAATATTTTGTTGTGAACCGATTCCGGGACATACTCGCTGACAATCTGTTCCCACCCATCTGAGCCCACCAACCCTTTGACCATGCTGGAGCTGACCTCCACCAGATATCGAGGCGACATCATGAACAGGGTTTGAATGGTCTCGTTCATATTGCTGTTGACGTAGCGCATGCTCCGTTCGTAGGTGTAATCTTTTTCATTCCTGATGCCGCGAAGGATATAGTCGACGCCGATGCTTTCGGCGTATTTCACCAGAAATTTGTTTTCAAAATGCACCACTTCGACATTGTTGAATCTGGCGCACATCTCCCGCAGCATTTCCAGACGTTCATCCAAGCTGAAGGTGTACTCTTTCTGCGAATTCTGGCCGACGGCAATGAAAAATTTGGAGAACAGCCTGGCACCTTGTTCGATCATCCACAGATGGCCGTTGGTCGGCGGGTCGTAACTTCCAGCGTAGATGCCTCTCATGGGATATCCTGCAGAGGTTGTGGGATGATCTTTACCTGCCCTGCCAGTCTGGCACAGAGCAACCAGCGGTCATGCTTTCCGGCAAAAGGGACAAGTCTCAGTGGTTCGAGCACCGGGAAACCGCAGTCCATTCAACCGGTAGGGGGCTGATCCAGCCTCCGGCGTAGTTGCCGGATTTGCTGCCGTTGAGCCGAAGGGCACCATGCGCGTATCGATTGCCGGTAAGCTATAGCAAATAGGTCTGTTACCCGTCAATAGTCAATCCGGTATTCTGCCTGGTTGCCCCATAGACCGCGCCGGAATTTCAGGGAATTCAGGTGCAGCGGTTTTCGCTGCCGTCAGGTGACTTGTCGTGGCGTGCAGCCGCACTTTTAGAACGCGGCTATTTCCGGTCGGGTGTATTGCCTGGTAATGCTGTTAATGTTTTGATATGACGGCAAAATGCCAACGAAGTGTAACTCCGGCCACTTCATCGGCGAAGAAGGAACAGCCCGATAATGGAAAATGCAATACCCAAAAAGCGTTGCCACGATGCGGGTTCTTGAAAGAAAGCAATACCGGCAATCGCCATGATTGCCGCGCCGCCAGCCAAAATGGCCGGGACCGCAGATATCGGACCGCCGCGCTGAAACAACAGGAAAAATGCAACTGTTCCGGCGCCGACACAAATGCCGGTAAGTACCGAATAGTTGAAACCTACTAGCGTAATTTTTTGGCTCCAGCGACCACTGAACCAAAGAAATCCAAGATAGAGAAGGATGGTCATCGCCGCGATAGCTTCAACAACGAAGCCGCCAATTCCTTCACCAATGTGCTCCGCTGCAAGGCGAGTAAAAATTTGATGTGCACCGTAAAGGACGGCTGCAGCTATTGCGTACCAAAACCAGAGAGCCATGAAAAATTACCGTAACTAATTGTGAAATTGATAGTAAAGCGCAATATTTGACGATATCCCGCAAGCCAGGCCGCTCGCAGCACGTGCCAGCTTCGTTCTAAAGGCAAGGCGGTTGAACCTCGATACGAATTTGGCGCAGAATTCTTCTGTCTAATGGCTAGTTGCGCGCTCGGTTTATTCGTACGTTACTCGAATTCCCTTTCGAGCTATCTCTTTCTTGTAGGGATCCAACCCAGTAGTATGCTTGATTACAAGCTCTGTTGAGTTCATCCAGGCTATTTCGATGTTCCTATCTCTCGGGTGGCCTTTAACGACAAAAATATTGCCGCCCTCGTTTGGCAAAGCAGCATCAGATGGAAGTAGAGAAATTTGAGTGCTAAAATCTGTCGTGGCACCACAGTCTCTTTGGAAAATTATGACTTTGAAGCGACCACCAGGCGATAGTGCCTCATAAAATATTTCATTATCACACATTCCAGAGAACAGCGCTGTCTAGCGCAAATAACCCAAGGCCAACTATTCCGATCCTTGCAGCAGCGATAAGCGTGGGTAAGCACGTCGTGCCGATACACCTTGTCATACAGGAGATAGAACCGGAGTCCGGGTTTTTCCTTCGCTTTGGTGTGTAACGCCATCCGCAGTTTCTGCACACTCTCCGGAATTTGCAGGTTGCCCCATTTCCTGTCCTTGCTTGCTTCTTGCTTTGGTCTTGAACTAATGGAACAAAAACAAGAGGATCGAAGCGTACGAGATCTATCGACTGGATCGCTGCGATGCTTTGTTCGCTGCAATATCTTTAAAGCCACCAGAAACATATTTATGCAGTACGCTGGATACAAACGACTGGTAAGGTAAGCCTTCTTCTATCGCTCGACGTTGCAACGCTTCCAGGTCACGACTCGAAATTCGGATATTTATGCGTTTATCTTTTCGAATTGCTTCCCCGGCCAATTTGGCAAGCTGAGTTGGTCGCTCGTCTGTTAAGTCTATTTTTATTCACCAGCTTCGAACGTTTCCAGCAATTCTTGGTCTTCTCGGTTTAATTTATTCTTATTCATACGGCCCCCTTTAAATAATACTTTGTAGCCTTTCGGCTGGGGATTGAGGTTTTGACACAGTAGGCAATCATCTTCTTGTGAATTTCCAGCCCGATAAAGTAATGTGCGCTCATAAAACCTCCTTGTGGTGTATTCTGGGCGAGCTTGTTCTCGACCCAACTTTGCTTAATGCATTATACCCACCTGGAGGTTTCTTCGTTTTCCCTTACTTATGCATTCAAACAGGTTTATTGATTTGTTAGGCCTCTTCTTTGATAGTATTAGCAAAAACACTGCGACCTTTCTCGGTTAAGCTCCAATAATTGTTTGGTTCTCCCGTCGTAGCGGCAAGGCCATTCATTTGGAGCCATGACAATAGCTCGTAGACTTTTTCGAGCGGGACTTTCGCTTCTTTTTGAATTCCCTGCACGGTACGTCTCGAATATTTACTGCCTCCTAGTACTTTTATAATCTTGGGCGGTTCTTCTCCGACGAGGCCATATCCTTGGACACGGTCACCTCCACTCGATCGTTCCGTGATTTCTGGTTCTGTTTCCTTGATTTCCGGTTCTGTCTCTTTGATGATAATTGGGTCCACTTCCTCTTTTAGCTTCTCGACTTCTCGTTTGGCTTCTTCAGCTGTACGAAGTACTTTTTGCGTTAGTGTTTGAATCATCGTCCTAGAAGCGATCGCACCCAGCAAGCAAAACCCAAAGAAAACAAACCCGTCTGCTTGCTTTGAACTTCCATCCAAGATACCAGACAGTAATGAGCTTGATATTGTGTTTAGGAATAGGGGAACAAGGAATGCGGCACCAAGACCTATAACCACCGACCACCATGCATCTCGCAATTTTGAATTTGCAGATCGCCCGAGCGCAAAATTGACGTAACCACCCATTACTCCTGCCAAAAAAATGATTCCGACTACATAATAAATTATCATGCTAATTCTCTGAGTTTAACGTAAAGTTGAGGGGCGCGCCGCTTTTGGCGCGTCCCTCTCGAACGCCATGTTAGGCAAGCTTGTGCTATTGCAAGGCCCCTTCATCCTGACCATCAGCTTTACTTTGGCCAAGAATCCCTTATCTTTTTCTGACGAGCTTCCTCGGCAGCTAGGCGCACGCCAATTATTTTTTTTTTGCTTTCGATCTGTTTCTTTTGAATTTCGAGCGAAAGCTTAGCCATCTCTTCCTGTTCCTCCCTACGGCTTTTCAACATACTCAGGATCGGGTCATCCTCTTTCTTATTCGTAGACATCGCAAGACTCCTGTATGGATATTTTAAAAAATGGCACGAATATTCGTCCACCAAAACACAGTTTAGAGTGAACGATATTAACTCTCACGCTCCCAAGGACGACAAGTCCATTCAGTGTTGTAACTTGGATCATCACAGCCAGCCACCCTGCTGCATTCTCGTTTCCAATGCTGGACTGGCTGATCGTCAACATACCTAACTTCTCTCTCAGTCTTATTTTCTATGACACATCCAGGTTGCAGACTCATTTGTGCTCTCCTTTCTCAATTAACATGGTGTTACGTATCAAGACGCCTAACAGTATAAATAGGCCTGTTAATCTTGCGAGCAACAGGTTGAAAATAATGGAAAACCATACCCGGTATCCTTCGCCGCGGTCAACCTTTAAAAAACCGCCTGTATTTTTAATGTCTCCAGGGTGTTACCAGCATTTTTCCGCCTCGACTCGGCACGATCCAGGTCGGAGTAAATCCCTTGAGCCCTGCAGCAAACCTGGTTAAAATCGGCGTTATGACAAAGTCAAAAGATAAACAGTTGCCGCCATCCACCACGCCGGTCTCCTTTCCCCGCTGGCGGAAGGTGCTGCACAACGAACCGCTCGCACCGGCTCTGGTGCAAGCGCACGAGGGCGATATTTTTCAGAGGAGAATATCCCGCGGTACGCAGGGTGCGGTGACCTGCGGAGTCCCTGGTACTGCTTGTCAGGGGCGCACGGGCCGTGTGGGGTTGATGGAATACCCTTGACGTATCTGCCTTTTATTTATAAAAAATTCATCTGATGCAACGGTTTTTGCAAGAGTCGTCCGGGCAGGGCAACGCTTTTTCGGGCTGCAGCAATGACGAGAACGATCGGGCCGGGAAATCGTAGGGGCGCGGGTCCGCCTTTACTTCGCCTGCCGCAATTGCTCCAGATATTCGGGAAGAAGCCGGCGCATCGCTTCAAGGTGTTTGCCTGATCGTTACGGCAAGCCCTGTTTCATGGTCCAGCCGACTTGAACAGCCGAACCGCCTGGATTGAACTCTCCGGTGCGGACGGTTAAACGGAGGTGTCGTTTACTCGCCCGTGCTTCATTTCCTCCGGTTATCCGGAACCTCCTTTTTTTGTTCCCGGAATGGTCCTATGAACGACTCCAACCCCGAACTGCTGTTGGCCGAAGCCTTTGTCGAGCAAACCAACTGCACGGTTTTTCTCACCGGTAAGGCCGGTACCGGCAAGACCACCTTTCTCCATGCCATAAAAAAGCAGACCCACAAACGGCTGGTCGTTGCCGCGCCAACCGGCGTTGCGGCCATCAATGCCGGTGGCGTGACCCTGCATTCCTTTTTCCAGTTACCTTTTGGGCCCTTTGTTCCCGGAAGCGAGGCGCACAGCGCCCAGCACCGGTTCAGCAGGGAAAAGAAGAACATTATCAAGAGCCTCGACCTCCTGGTGATCGATGAGATCAGCATGGTCAGGGCCGATCTGCTCGACGGAGTCGACAGCGTGTTGCGGCGCTACCGGCGCAGCGAGCTGCCGTTTGGCGGGGTGCAGCTGCTGATGATCGGCGATCTGCATCAGTTGTCGCCGGTGGTCAAGGACGCCGAATGGCAACTGCTGCGGGGGCTCTATGATTCCCCTTATTTTTTCAGTAGCCAGGCCCTGCGCCGGATCGATTTGGTCTCCATCGAGTTGAAGCGCATTTATCGACAGGCGGACAGCAGCTTTATCGATCTTCTCAATCGGGTCCGCACCAACCAGCTTGACCCTGAGACCCTTGCCCGGATTAATGTTCGTTATCTTCCCGATTTTTCGCCACAGGAAAGCGAGGGGTATATTACCCTCTGCACCCACAATCGGAGCGCGGACACCATCAATGCGGCCAAGCTCAGAACCTTGTCGGCCCGGAGCCGCAGTTTCGAGGCCCAGGTCGAGGGGGTCTTTCCGGAGCACGCCTTTCCCAACGCCGCCACCCTGGAGCTCAAGGTCGGGGCGCAGGTGATGTTCGTCCGCAATGACATGACCCCGGAAAAGCGGTATTTCAATGGGAAGATCGGCAAAATTACCGGAATTTCGGATGAGGCCGTCGAAGTGACCTGTCCGGGGGAGGCGGGAACGATTGAGGTCGGACCGGTCAGCTGGGAAAATATCGAATATACCGTTGATCCCGAGACCACCGAAATCTCGCAGCGGATTATCGGCACCTTTAAGCAGGTTCCCCTCAAGCCGGCCTGGGCCATCACCATTCATAAAAGCCAGGGGCTCACCTTTGACAAGGCCGTCATCGACGCCCAGGATGCCTTTGCCTTTGGCCAGGTGTATGTGGCGCTGAGCCGTTGCCGCACCTTCGAGGGGCTGGTGCTCAGTTCCCCGCTGCGTCCCCAGGCCGTCAAAACCGACGCGACGGTCCGCCAGTTCGTTACCATGGTCGAGCATAATCCGCCGACCCCGGAGCGGCTGGCGCAGGCCCAAATTCGCTATCAGCAACAACTGCTGCTGGAGTGTTTCGATTTTTCCCAGTTGCAGCGGCTTCTGGGATGGTTGATCGGTTTGCTCCGCGGCAACGCCAGCATCATCGCCCTCCAGGCCAGCGGCGATATTTTTATGATTGGCCAACAGACCCTGGAGAACATCTGTCAGGTCGGCGATAATTTTAAGCGGCAGCTCCAGGGGCTCTTCAACGACCGCGTCCTGCCGGCCACCGATGACGCCATCCTCGAACGGCTGACCAAGGCCTCCTGCTATTTCAGTGACAAGCTGCAGGCCATTCTCCTGCCTTGCCTGCAAACCCTGGAGGTGGAGACCGACAACAAGGAAGTCCGCAAGAAGATCACCGATGTCCTCAAACTGGTCAGGGAAGAGGCTGCGGTCAAGCAGGCCGCGGTGCAAAGTTGTGCGGACGGTTTCTCGCCTTCGCGGTATCTCAGGGCACTTTCGGCGGCGGCCTTCATCCCCACCGAAAAGAAATCAGCAAAAACCGCAGGCCCGCTGTACTCCGAGGCCGATGTCGGCCATCCGGAACTGTTTGGGCAACTGCGGGACTGGCGAGCGAGAAAAGCTGAAGCCCAAGGTGTGCCTGCCTTCCATATCCTCCACCAAAAACCGCTGGTGCAGATCGCGGTCCACTTGCCGGACACCCTGGCGGCCCTTAAACAGATCAAGGGGATCGGCGCTCGCCTGGCCGAAAAATATGGCGGCGAACTGGTGGCCATGGTGGCCGAATACCGGCGCGAGCATGGCATTGAGACCGTTGTCCTGCCGGAAACCGCGGCCCTCACTCCGGCCGCGGCGAACACCATGGGGGTGGTCCGCCGGGAGGACAGTAAAAAAATCAGCATGGAATTACTGGAGCAAGGGAAAACGATCGATGAAATCGCCGAGGCTCGCGGGTTGGTGCGCCAGACCATCGAAGGCCATCTGGCCTATTATATCAAAACTGGACAATTGGCCATCGCGGGCCTGATTGCCGAGGACAGGCAGCGCGATATTGAAGAAAAAATCCAGGGCATGCCGTTGGCCTCCCTCAAGGGGGTGAGAGCCGCCTTGGGCGAGGAGTATTCCTACGGCGAAATCAATCTGGTGCTGGCCCACCTGCAATATCTCGAAACCCTCTGAGTCGATATTCCGCAGTAAATTCCCGGCATTTTTTTGGCGTTTTCTCGGCTTGCCAGCGCTTCCGGGTCTGCACGGGAGGATTCGCAATCGGAATTTGTTTACATTGCGGCTGGCGAGCTTCGGTCGTTGTTTTGCAGAGAACGGCGCCATTGCCCCAGATCCTCAAATCTCAACATTGACGGCGTTGATTGCTTCGGGTATATTGACACGAAAAGAAATTATATCGTGCTTGCTAATCAACCCCCACGATTCAAGGAGCCGCTTATGCTTTTTCCTATTTCCGGCATCACCGTCGAACTCTGGATTCCTCCGCTGGTTGCTTTTGTTATCTCCTTTTTTACCTCCATGGGCGGAATTTCCGGCGCCTTTCTCCTCCTGCCGTTTCAGATGTCCTTTCTCGGCTATACCAGTCCCTCGGTGAGCTCCACCAATCAGCTGTACAATATTGTGGCCATTCCTCCCGGCGTCTACCGCTATTGCAAGGAAGGGCGGATGGTCTGGCCGCTGACCTGGGCGGTGGTGGTCGGGACCCTGCCAGGGGTGTTCATCGGCGCCTTCATCCGGGTCAACGGGCTGCGCGATCCCCGAAATTTTAAATTGTTCGCCGCCGCGGTCATTCTTTACATCGGCATCAAGATGTTCCGGGATCTGCTCAAGGGCAATGCGGCCAAGGCCCAGGGGAACACCCCGGCAGGGCCGTTAAGCGCTGGTTACGGTAATCCCGCGGCCACGGTCAAGGTCACCCATCGCACCCTGCGCAGCTTTGGCTATACCTTCCAGGGGGAAACCTTCAATGTCTCGACTCCTGGGATATTTACCCTCTGTTTCATCGTCGGCATCGTGGGGGGGATCTACGGGATCGGCGGCGGGGCGATCATCGCCCCCTTTCTGGTGACTTTTTTCGGCCTGCCGGTCTACACCGTGGCCGGAGCGGCCCTGATGGGAACCTGCGTCACCTCGGTGGCCGGGGTGGTTTTTTACACCGCGCTGGCACCGTTCTACCCGCAGGTGTCGGTCTCGCCGGACTGGCTGCTGGGGATTCTCTTTGGCCTGGGCGGCATGGGCGGGATGTACCTGGGGGCTCGCTGTCAGAAATTCGTGCCCGCCAAGGTGATCAAATGGATGCTGGTGTGCATCATGTTCGGCACTGCCCTCAAATATGTGCTGGAGTATTTCAAATAGGATTTTGATTTAATTTTATACTGATAGACCTTCCGGGAGGGTCATTACGGACACGCTTTAAATAGTGCGGTACTTGGCTTGCTTGACTGCAGGACCTGACCCCCCTTTCTTTATGACCCCTTTTTCTGCATGAAACCCGTTGGTTGAATGCCCTGGCTGGGTATGTTTTTTTGGCAGGAGGCATACGGGAGCCGAGAAACGGGGGGGCTATCGGTTGGTGATGGCGAGGTCTGCGGCAAGTCCGGCGAACGCAGCTGCAAAACTGCGGCGGATCAAAGCTTGCACACGCGGGGATTCGATAACTGTTTTGCGAAAGGCATGCGCCAGGAAGCCATAGATGACAAAGACTGCCAAAGTCATCACCATAAAGAGAGCGCTCAGGACAAGGAGTTGCCCGAGCGGGGAGGTCGCTGCCGGGTCAACGAATTGGGGCAG
>CAIMMA010000186.1 GCA_903842475.1 uncultured bacterium | reverse complement strand
ATTTGGATTTGGAACCAATACATTGTCACCCCCTTTGCCTCGTGACTGAAAATACGCATTCCGAAAGGCAACATAGGGATCAAAACTCATGGATTTAAGATCTTGGTACACCCCGAGGCGAAGCGAGGTTTCATTGACCACCTGACCGCTGAAAACTGCCATCGAAGTCCCGGGGTCATCGTTCCAGGGGTAATAGGTCGAGGTTGCCAGGGTTTCGACCATCTTGCCGGAAAAATCACGGAGCGTAGAAGGCCCCAACAAAGGCACGACCAGGTAAAAGCCGTCGCCCACCCCCCAGACGGACAAGGTCTGCCCAAAGGTGGCTTTTTTCCGGGGAATTTTGAATTCATCGCCAGCGGGATCCGCCAAGCCAAACACTCCGGCGAGGCTGTTAATCGCAAACCGGGACAACGTCAAGCCGGAGTCACGAAATCGACCCTGGAGCAAAAAGTTAACGGAGCGCACCGGCTCGCCGACGTTGTAGAAAAAATTCCCCACACACTCTCTGATATCGGCGGGCAGCACCTTGCTGTAACCGGTGGCCACCGGATCAAGCACCCAGAGATACAGTTTGTCGTTAAAGGTGAACATGGCGCGGTTGAACGGTTCAATGGGGTCGGGAGCCCTGACGGCAACCGCCTGATCCTCATAACTTGCATCGCTGAGAAAATCTTCTGCTCCGGCGGCGTTTACACAAAACAACACAACCAAAGCCAGAGCAACCATCGACCGTACCGACCATCGGTGCAAATATTTCAGGTTCATTGTAATCATATCGAGGTTATTTACTCACCTGACCAAAGGCAAATTTAGAAATGAGAGATTCCAGATCCACCGCTGATTCCGTATCCACAATGGTTTCCCCTGGTTTATAGAGGGTTTCGTCCCCGCCAAGGCTAATCTGGACATATTTATCGCCGATAATCCCCGTCGACTTGACCGAAGCAATCGAATCCACCGGCACCTTGACTCCGCGGTCAATTTGCAAGTCAACCACCGCCATATTGTCTTTATTCAAACTGAGCTGGCGAACTTTGCCCACGGTGACCCCGGCGATCTGCACATCGGCACCGCTTTTGACACCGGAAACATTATTAAACTCCGCGGACAGCATATAGGATTTTGATTCCGACAACCAAGTCACTTCCCCCAGTTGCAAGGCCAGCCAACCGAATGCCAAAAAACCCAGCACTAAAAATAACCCGACAACCATCTCTACTCGGGAATTACCCATAAATTATTCTCCTTTTGTTCATCACGGAACCTGCTGCCCCATCACCATGCGTGCAAACTCTCGAATAAACGGCTTGCTTGAATGAGGAATCTGGTCTGCATCGGTAAACACATCCAACTCACCTTTATTTAAAAGAATGATTTGATCGGCAAGGGAAAAAATCTGCGGAATATCATGACTGACGATCACCGCAGTATATCCCATACTTTTCTGGGTGACCGCAAACAACTCATAAATTTCCTTGGTCATGACCGGATCAAGCCCGGTGGTCGGCTCGTCAAAAAGCACGATTTTAGGCGCCAACTGCAGGGCCCGCGCCAGACCAACCCGCTTTTTCATGCCGCCGCTGAGTTGGGCGGGAAACTTTTCCTCATGACCGGTCAATTCAAGTTGTTCAAGGGTAGCGGCTACTCGATGGTTGATGTCTTCAGCGGACAATCCCGTTCGTTCGCGCAGCGGCAGCGCTATATTTTCAAAAACGGTCAAACTGTCAAACAGTGCCGACCCCTGAAAAAGTACCCCAAACAGCATCCGCAATTCCTGCAGCGCCCGATATCCCATGGTCGCCACATCCTGCTCGCCCACCAGCACCTGTCCCGAGTCCGGCCGCAGCAGGCCGAGTATCAATTTGAGGATGACACTTTTCCCCTGACCGCTGCCACCTGCGATAACCGTGGTCAGCCCCAGCGGTACCGAAAAACTCACCCGATCCAGAACCAGATGCTTCCTCGATCCTTCGCCGAAGGATTTGCAGACTTCGACAAAACGAATTGCCGGACCGGGCGGTGAACATTCAACAGGTATCACAACAGCACCGCAGTCAGCAGATAATCAAAAATCAACACGGCAATCGAGGACAGCACCACGGCCTGGGTCGTTACCTTACTGACGCTTTCCGCTCCGAAACCGGCGCCACGGATCTTTTGAACAAAATACCCGCGCCCCGTGCAAATCCAGACCAGCAGCAGGGCAAAGACCACGGATTTAATAACTCCCATGCGGATATCGTGATTGGTTACGCTTTGCTGCATCCCGTTAAAAAAAGAACCGCTGTTCACACCCTTGAGCATGACCCCGGTTATATATCCCCCCATCAGGCCAACAACATCAAACACCGCGGTCAACAGAGGAACAGAGATCAATACCGCGAGAAATTTAGGCGAGATGAGATAACGAAAGGGATCGATGGCCATGCATTCGAGGGCGTCGATCTGTTCTGAAATTCGCATGATCCCGATTTCAGCGCACATCGACGATCCAGCCCGGCCGGTGACCATCAAAGCTGTCAGGATCGGCCCCAGTTCCATGATCAACGTGAGCGATACCGCAGAGCCAAGCATGCCCTCAGCTCCGAATTTATGCAGCGAATAATACCCCTGCAGGCCAAGCACCATTCCCGAGGAAAGGGCGGTGAAGAAGATCACCGAAAAGGACCCGGCGCCGACAAACGCCAGTTGCTTGATCAATTCCCTGAAGCGAAAAGGACGCTTAAACAGCCCGGTCAGGGACAAAGCCAAAAAAACTCCCATCCGGCCGAGGTCCGTCAGGACATACAAGCTCTGTTCTCCCAGCGCGCCGAGCCAACGAAACAACAACAATGTTTGTTTATCAGATTGATTCATTAATTAAATTGTCAGATAAGACCATCAACATTTCCGGAAAAAACGAGGTGAGTCCATTACACGCAAAAAAAAATTCCTGCCACGCCATCCAGCAAGAACCTCTTCGTTATTAAAGATTTTATTGACCGTTTGATATCTTTTCTGGATTGAAGGTCTCAAGAAATTGCTCGGCAACTCCGACAGGTTCATCGGAAGAATACAGGACCATGGTCTGCAAAAACATAAAACTGTCCTCGCCCATGCTGGTGAATTTCACCCCGACCCCATCTTTTTCCTGCCGTATTATTTTCCCTGAAAAAGTCAAGATTAGGCTCGAATGACGGCCGGTTTCATGCAATTCGAGACGACAGTCTTCACCATCGGACAGATCGATGGCACCTTCAACAAACAGGCCGCCCAGGCTGAGATTCCTCGCGGGATATCTGCCCTGCAATTTTCCCTTGGCAAAGAGTTTGACGCTGCGAGTGAAGATGACCCGAGTATCTCTTCGCTTCTCAGGACTAAGTGCAATCGGCCCTGTAGTTCTCATCCATTACACCTAAATAGAAAAAACGATAAATTCAGTTTAGTATCTCATCCATAAGCAATAATGGCAAGAGGTATCTGTATTTTAGTACCCATAACCGGCCATCCCGGCCCACGGCAAAGCGGTTGAAGAATGGACCGAAGGACAGTCCTCGCAAACCTCTGGAACGTAAACCGTTCAGGGATGAACGAGTCGGGTGACGACGCCTATGATTTCAGCCGTATCAGCACTTTTGACAATAACGTCGTCAGCACCGGCTTCCAGGCATCTCAGCCGCAGCTGTTGATCGTCATCTCCGGTGAAGACAATGAGTTTCATGGAATCGCCATGGTGCTCCTGCCGGACCCGTCGACAAATCTCCAGGCCGTTTAATCCGGGCAGCATGAAATCGATCACCGCGACCGCCGGTTTTTCCTGTAAAATAAGGGCCAGCCCTGTATCGCCGCTGTCTGCGGTGAGAGGATGGAAACCGGCTTTCTGAAACAACCGGGCAAAGAGTCTGACAATCACCGGGTTATCGTCGATAATGACGATTTTCTGGGGAGCGGCCTGCAGGGTGACTGGCAGCACGGTCTCGCTTCGTTCAGAGATAACCAGCAACTGGTCCCCCGCCAGGATAATGGTTTCTCCGGCGGGCTGCAGCAGGTCGACAGCCGCCCGCCGCAGACCGATGATATCGTGGCGCATGGAATGGGCGATGGCGGCAATCGACTCATGGATCATTCCGGAACCTTCCTGCACGACGATCCATTCGGGCTGCAACTGGACCTGATCGGCCGTTGCCAGCCGGAGATGCCCGCCGGTGGCCGCAAGCAGGTTGTCGGCTATCTGCCGACCAGCAGAATCAAAGGGCGAGATAATGGCGTCTGCGCCGGCCTTTAATATTTTTTTCTCGGTATATTTATCTTCGGATCGCGCAATGATATGCAAGGTCGGATTAAGTTCTCTGGCACTCAACACAATGAAAAGATTATGAGGATCCGACTGCACCAGGGCCAGGAGACCGCTCGCCTCCTTGATCCGGGCTTCCATCAGGATGGATTCCCGGGTGGCATCACCCTCGACGTACGGGTAGCCGCGTTCCTGCAACTGCTCGCAGGAGGCCGGCGAAGAATCGATGACCACAAAGCTGGCCCCGGCTTCGAAAAGATGCTGGGCGGCGACCTTGCCGACCCTGCCATAGCCGCAGATGATGTGATGATGCTTTAACCGCGCGACTTGTTTTTTCATTTTTTTCCCTTTTAAATCGCCGCTCCAGACTCTCTCAAGCAAGAGTTCGACCAAAGAACCGCCAAAAAAACCCAGTACCACAAAGCCAACCAGGATCAGCCCGACGGTGAACAATCGCCCAATCTCCGAAAGAGGATAGATTTCGCCAAAGCCAACAGTGGTGATGGTGATCACCGCCATATAAAAGGCATCGATCACCGGATATTGCTCGATAAAATGATAGCCGGTTGCTCCGAGGCAAATGGTCGCGGCCAGCAGGAGTAAGGATACGATGCATTTATCCATTGGAGAGGAGACCAAACCCAGCGTGCATTATTGTTCTTCAGTATGAAAATTATACGATCTGTTGCCCTTCCGCCGCGGCACTATACCACGGATATCGCGAAATAAAAGAGGCAAACAACGATGACTGGCAAGGGAGGCGGTACATACGCAAACTGACGGATGCTGGCTGCCCTAGGCCATCCCCGTTGAAAGAAAAACGCCGGGACCTCTCTAAGCAGTCCCGGCGTCCTTACCCTTGCAAAAAAACGGCTGCAATGACCGATCAGGCGTATCTGCCGCCTACCAAGTCACGGGCGCTTAATACAAGCCGAGCAGGTTGAGCGCCAGCAGCAATAGTCCGGCGCAGGCGACCCGCTTCACCACCAGCGGGCTGACCCGTTTGGCGATCTGCGGTCCGATATACCCGCCGAGCAGAGCCGCAGGAAACATGGCCAGGAAAAATATCAGGTCGAAATTGCCGAACTGATAATGGCGAATGGTGCTGACCGAAGTGCTGAAAAAAATCGCCAGCAACGAGCTGCCGACCACCAGGTACATCGGCAACCGCAGGGCAACCGTCATCAGCGGCACCATGAAGGGGCCGCCGCCAAAACCAAACATCGACGACATGACGGCGATCAGAAAACCGCCGATACAGCCGACCACCATGTTTACTTCAAATTCTTGACCCCAAAAATCTACTTTCATAACGGATTCCTCCTCGAATTTCGCTTATTTTTTGCCTTGGGCAGATTCTTCCGCACGTTTCTTGAACTCTTTTAAGATGGATTGCTCCTTCTTGTTCTTGGCCAGATAGCCCGGGGT
>CAIMMA010000185.1 GCA_903842475.1 uncultured bacterium | reverse complement strand
CCACTGCTTTGGTATCTGGATCAGCGTTGAATGCCTGGAGGCAATCGATGAAGTTGGTGCCGTTGATGGGGTCGCCACCGATACCGATGCAGGTGGTTTGACCGAACCCAACCTGGGTCAACTGATGCACGACCTCGTAGGTGAGGGTGCCTGAGCGGGAAACAACGCCGAACGGTCCGCCGGGTTTGTGCATCGGTCCAGGCATGATGCCGATCTTGCACTCGCCCGGGGTGATGATGCCGGGGCAGTTCGGGCCGATCAGACGGGTGGTTTTGGTCGCCAGGTAATTTTTTACCCGCATCATATCAAGAACCGGAACACCTTCCGTGATGCAGACAATCACCTCAACGCCGGCATCAGCGGCTTCCATAATGGCATCGGCGGCAAAAGGCGGCGGTACCAAAATCATGGAAGCGTTGCATCCTGTTTTTTCTCGTGCTTCTTTAACTGAGTTGAAGATCGGGACATCGTCCATCTTCTGTCCACCCTTGCCAGGGGTGACGCCGGCCACCACATTGGTGCCGTAGGCAATGCAGCTTCGGGTATGAAATTGGCCTTCTTGGCCGGTAATGCCTTGTACGACTAATTTTGTGTTTTTATTTACAAAAACGCTCATTATCTATTCCTCTATGGGTATAAGTTATTAGCCTCTGAAATCTGAGTCTTCAATATCCAGCGGTCACTGTTGGTGGAAACAAAGCCGGTCAACTCTTCCGAGTTGCCCGTGCTCTTGCTGTTCTAGGACGGGAGCGCCCCACCAATCAGAACTCATCTTTAATCAGGAAACGATCTTAGCCACTTTCTCGGCCGCATCGGCGAGATCTTTGGCATTGATCAGATCCAACCCGGACTCGGCGAGGATTTTCCGCCCTTCATCAACGTTGGTGCCTTCCATGCGGACGACAACAGGAACGGAAAGTTTGAGCTTGGTGGCAGCCTGAACGACACCCTTGGCTAGAATATCGCAACGAAGGATGCCGCCGAAGACGTTAATTAGAATACCCTTCACTGCCGGGTCCTTCATGATGAGACGAAATCCGTTCTCGATGGCCTCAGCATTGGCTCCGCCGCCGACATCAAGGAAGTTGGCAGGTGAAGCGCCAGCCATCTTGACGATGTCCATGGTGGCCATGGCCAAACCTGCACCGTTGACGATGTTGCCGACGTTGCCTTCCAGATTGATGTAGTTCAAACCATACTGAGCAGCCTCGGCTTCGACAGGATCTTCCTCGTCGATATCCCGCATTTCCTTGACATCAGGATGACGGAACAACGCGTTACCGTCGATGTCCATTTTTGCATCCAAGGCAAGGATGTCGCCTTCTGCGGTAATGATCAGCGGGTTAATCTCGACCATGGAGCAGTCGTACGCGACAAACAGCTCATAGAGATTCTTAACCAAGGCAGACATCTTCTTTTGCAGATCCTTCTCGATTTCAAGGCCGAAACATATTTTACGGGCATGAAAAGGTTGAAATCCGGAGATCGGGCTGACATTGACGGTGATGATCCGCTCAGGGGTCTTGGCGGCTACTTCCTCGATATCCATACCACCATCCTGACTGCAGATGATGGTGACGGTTGCGGTCTCGCGGTCCGGAATGATGCACAGGTACAGCTCTTTCTTGATGTTGAGCCCCTGCTCGACCAGAACTTTGTTAACCTTTTTGCCTTGAGCGCCGGTCTGTTTAGTGACAAGCGTCATGCCGATGATGGCATCTGCACATTTTTTTACATCTTCTTTGGTTTTGGCTAACTTAACGCCACCGCCCTTGCCGCGACCACCGGCATGAACCTGGGCTTTGACAACTACCGGCAGACCGAATTCTTCGGCAATTTTCTCTACTTCAGCTGTTGTGTAGGCAAGTTTACCATT
>CAIMMA010000184.1 GCA_903842475.1 uncultured bacterium | reverse complement strand
CATGAAGGCAAAGTGATAAAGATTTAAAAAAAAGATTGAAGATTCGGCAGTAAAGGGTGGCGCATGAGGTGGTTCATTATATTTTTGACTCTTGCTATAACAGCAATGCCTGTTATAGCCCAGGAACAAGGCGAAACCGACAAGTTTCGTGTTCAGTTGACAGCATACCAGCAAAGCTCAATTGCCTCTGAGATAGCCGCCAATATATCAAGATTGCCGCTAAAAGATGGCGCTGCTTTTCACAGGGGTGATCTGCTTGTACAGTTTGATTGCTCGATCATTAAATCCCAACTGAGCAAGGCTGAGGCTGTTGCTGAATCATCCCGTAGTACGCTCAATGTCAACAAACGGCTGTCGGAACTAAACGCACTGGGCAACCTTGAGCTTGTTCAGTCAATATCCAGGGCCAAGGAAGCCGAGGCTGATTTGATGGTCATGAAGGTCACGGCTTCCAAATGCAGCATCAAAGCGCCTTTTGACGGCAGAGTGCTCAAGTTGCAGGCTGATCCCTACCAGTATGTGACTCCGGGCAAGCCGTTAATTGACATTGTGGATACCAGTCGTCTTGAGGTGAAGATGCTTGTCCCCTCAAGCCTGCTTGCCTGGTTGAAAACCGGCGCACGCTTTAGCGTACAGATTGAAGAGATGGGGGGGCGAAGCTATCCTGCTCACGTGGTGCGGATTGGCGCAAAGATTGATGCCTTAAGCCAGACAGCGGTTATTGCCGGTGAAATTGATGGCCGACATCTTGAACTGCTACCCGGCATGAGCGGCTGGGCTACCTTTGCCGGGGGCAAACGCAAATGAGTGGTGAACAGTCCGGTCAGGTACTAGGCTTAAGTCTGATCCTGCAACTGCAGCAACGGATTCGCACCTCGCACACTTTAGATGAAGCAGCATTCATTGCCGTTAATGAGTCCAAGCAGTTGCTGCAATACCGTCAGGCTGTCCTGTGGCTTTCAGGATCAGGTGTGGTTGCCCTTTCAGGGCTGCCGTTGCCGGATCGCAACTCTCCCTACCTTAACTGGCTTACTGAACTTTTCCCTGCTCTGCTCTGCCCTACAATGCCGACTCCGATTGCCGTTTCAGCGCTCCCTAGCGCTGTTGCTTCCGACTGGCAGGAATGGCTGCCGGCAAACGCACTGTCGGTGCCTCTTTTCAGGCCGGATGGCAATTTCTTTGGTATTTTACTGCTTGCACGGGAAGATGCCTGGCAGGAGGGTGAACTGGCGCTGGCAGCAGAGCTTGGCTCCATCTTCAGCCACGGCCTGACTCTGCATCAACGCAAGATTCCTCTGCGCGACAAGCTGCGTTCAACAGGCAAAAGTCTCTACGTTAAAATCGGTCTGGCAGCAGCGCTATTGCTGGGGTTGCTGATACCGGTCCATCTGTCGGTACTGGCGCCGGCGGAGGTAACGGCCAAAGACCCCTTTCTGGTTCGCGCCCCACTCGATGGTGTAATTGAGCAGTTTTACATAAGCCCTAATCAAGCGGTTATTGCCGGTCAGGTGTTATTCAGCATGGACAAAACCGGGCTGCGCTCAAGGGAGGGTATGGCCCGCAAATCCTACGAGGTAGCCGCCGAGGAATACCGGCAGGCATCGGTGCTGGCTTTACAAGATGATCGCGGCAAGATCGAAATGGCCCCCCGGCGGGGCAGAATGGAAGAACGGGAAGCAGATCTTTCCGGCACGGGCAAACTGTTGCAACGCATGGAGGCTGTTTCTCCACGAGACGGCATTGCCATTTTCAGTGACCCCACCGACTGGGTCGGCAAAGGGGTAACTCTTGGTGAAAAGGTGCTGCTTATCGCTGATCCGCAGAAAGCAGAGCTGCTGATCCGGCTGCCGGTGGCTGATGCCATTGCACTAGAGCCAGGAACTCGGATTACTCTCTACCTGACCAATGATCCCCAACACCCGCATGAGGCACGTCTGACCACGGCTGCCTTCCGCGCCGAGGTAATGCCGGGAGGACAGGTTGGCTATCGTCTCAAAGCTGATTTTATCAATTCCTCAAATCTGCCCAGGATCGGTCTTTCAGGTATTGCTAAAATTTATGGCATGAAGGTGTCTCTGGGTTATGCCATATTCAGGCGTCCACTGACAGCCGTGCGTCAGCGTTTGGGATGGTGATGCAGCCATGATGGAAGCTTCCCAAACACTCCCCCCTTTGCGCCAGGAACTGGCCCTG
>CAIMMA010000183.1 GCA_903842475.1 uncultured bacterium | reverse complement strand
TCCGAGCTGCAAAAACAGCTCTTCGTTGGATTCAATGTCGAAATAGGCGAGGATATCGGCCATCCCCTCTTTTTCGATTACTTCGTAGGGCACGCCGTAGCGGCGCAGCTCCTGGGAGAGCACCGAGGCACCGATCTGCCGAGACACCGCTTCCCGGCGCAGCCGGAAGGCCTTGGCCAGTTCCGAGCGGGCCTTGGGGGTCTGGCAGAGCAGCTGCAGACCGGGATCGAAATTAACCTGCTCCCCCTGGCGAATAACCTTGATGACATTGCCGTCCCGGAGCTGATGATCCAGCCCGACCTTCTGTTTGCCGATCATGCCGCCGACCGCGGTATGGCCGATGGCGGTATGCACCCGGAAGGCGAAATCCAGCAGGATCGAATTGACCGGCAGGCAGATGAGATCGCCATGGGGGGTATAGGTATAGATCTCCTTGCGGCCGCTGGCGGCGATCATATCCCGATAGGATACCGAATCGTCGCTGCCGAGGATATCGAACATCTCCTGAATTTCCTTGAAAAACCGGCTGCTCGCCTTACTGTCACCCCCCCAGTCGCGAACCATGCCGCGCTGGGCGCGGCGGGCCATCTCCTCGGTACGAATTTTGAAAAGATATTTATGGCCGTTGATGTTGGGCCGGGCGTGCAGCCCCTGGTAGCCCGAGGGCTTGGGATTGGCGATGAAATCGCGGAGGGTTCGCGGAATAGGCGGGTAGATCGCGTTGAGGACCCCCAAGGCCTGATAGCAGCCGCTTCTGGTCTGCGCCAGGATCAGGATTTCCTGCGGGCTCTCGACCTCCTTGATAAGAATGCGGTTGCGGATATCGTAATATCCCCACAACCCCTTGGTCCGCAGGCTCACCTTGGCCTCAACGCCTTCTTTCTTAAGTGCTTCCTGGACCTTGTCGATAATCTCCAGGACCGCGGGGTCGCTGCGCAGCGTATTGATATGCACCTGCAGCCGGCTGCCCTGGCGGGGGAATTTATAGGCCAGCGCCAGATTGTACAATTCGCGCTTGATGGCGAACAAACCGAGGATGGTGGCCAGCGGCGCGTAGATGTCCAGGGTTTCGTCGGCGATCTTCTGCCGCTTGTGTTTGGGCATGCTGGCCAGGGTACGGAGATTGTGCAGCCGGTCCGCCAGCTTGACGATCATCACCTCCAGCTTGGCCGCCGCGCCGCTGAAAATCTTGCGATGCACCAGTTTTTTGAAAGTCTGGCGGTCGCCGGTGTAATGGGTCACCTTGGTGCAGCCTTCGACAATAGCCTCGACGTTGGGCCCGAACTTTTTACGGATAACCTCGCCGGTGACCTCGGCCACATCCTCGACGGTGTCATGGAGCAGGGCCGATGCCAGAATTTCCGGGTTACGGATATCGAGCTCTTCGGCCAGGATCTTAGCCACTGAGCAGGGGTGCATGATATAGGGATCACCGGAACGGCGCCATTGATCGCCGTGGGCATCGACCGCGAAATCGAGCGCCTTCCAGAAAACCTGGGAATCCAACTCGTTACCGATAAAGGCCTGCATGGCCTGACGATACTGGTCGAGATCGAACTTAACGTACTGCATCGGTGCGCTTGCCCATTTTCCTGCCTTTTGCTTCCTTTCGCTGCCAAATAGTGTACAATTCCCCATACCCCAAGAAGGAAAATTCCAGTGTAGCAGATAGTCCCTCGCTGACAAAGAGAAATTCACCGCCCGCCGGATTTCAACGCTATTCATTCAACCCCAACGGAAAAGAGATGGTCAGAAAAATTACCCGCAGAGGAAAGCTCGCCAAAAAACCCGGAAAAATCCGGCACCAGAGCGGCGGCAGGACGGCTGCCAACCCCATGGACACCTCCCTGCACACCACCCTGCTGGCCCTGCTCACCGAACGAGCCGAAGCCATGACCGTGGCGGAGATCACCGCCGCCCTGCACCTGGTGCCCCACCAACTGCCGCTCCTCCAAAAAACCCTGCTCCAGCTGGTCGACGCCCACCGGATCGAAAAAAAGGGCAAACGTTTCGCCCTGGCCGCGCCTGCCCAATCGCTGCGGGCCACCCTTGACCTTACGGCCAAGGGTTTTGGCTTTGCGGTGATCGAAGGGGAGGCCAAGGGCGGCAAGGATGTGTTCATCGCCCCCCACAACCTCGGCGGGGCCAGCCACGGCGACGCCATCCTGGTGAGCGTCACCGGCACAGCCCGCGGACGGCGCGAGGGCAGGGTCACCGAGGTCCTGCGCCGGGCGGTCACCCGCTTCTGCGGCATCTTCTCGACCAGCGGGGCCGGGGGGTACGTGACCCCGGACGACGACCGCCTGCCCTATACCGTGCTGATCCGCCGCGGCGACGAGATGGGCGCCCGCGACGGCATGGCGGTGGTGGCGGAAATCACCGACTATGGCTCGGAACGGCAGGGACCCACCGGCGAGATTCTCGAACTGCTCGGCGATGCCCGTACCGTCAAGGTGCAGATCCGCATGGCGATCATCCAGTCCGGCCTCCGCGAAACCTTTCCGGCAGTGGTGCTCACAGCGGCCGCCCAGCTGACCCCGGTGACCGAATGCACCGAGGACCGCAAGGACCTGCGCCACCTTGCCCATGTGACCATCGACGGCGAGACCGCCCGGGATTTTGACGATGCCATCTGTGTCGAGCGGACCGGGGCCGGCTTCACCCTCTATGTCTCCATCGCCGATGTCGGCTATTATGTCATCCCGGACTCGCCCATCGACCAGGAAGCCTACCAGCGGGGCACCAGCGTCTATCTGCCGGACCGGGTTCTACCGATGCTGCCGGAGCGTTTATCCAACGACCTCTGCAGTCTGGTTCCCGATCAGGACCGGCCGGCCATGACCGCCATCCTCTACTTCGACCACCAGGGGGCGCGCATCGACCAGCGCTACTGCAAAAGCCTGATCAGGAGCCGTAAGCGCTTCACCTACACCACGGTCAACCAGCTGGTGTATCTCAAGGACCCGCTGGTTAGCGCTGCCCATGCCGACCTGATTCCGATGCTCGAGCTGGCCAAGGAACTGACCGCGCTGCTCAAAGCCCAGCGAAGAAAACGGGGCAGCCTCGAATTCAACCTCCCCGAACCGATCATTGCCCTGGAAGAGGACCGGATCGCCTCCATCACCCTGGCCGAACGCAACCAGGCCCACCTGCTGATCGAAGACTGCATGCTGGCGGCCAACGAGGCGGTGGCCGAAACCCTGGCCAAAGCCAGACGACCGGTGCTCTACCGCATCCACCAGTACCCGGACCTGACCAAGCTCGACACCTTTACCGATGCGGCCAAGGCCCTGGGGCTGCACCTGCCCCAATCCGAAGTCAACCCCGCCTGGTTTGCCCAGGTCATCAGCCAGGCCAAAGACACGTCCACCGAGTATATCGTCAACAACCTGCTGCTGCGGACCATGCAGCAGGCCCGCTACTCCCCCGAGAATTCAGGCCATTTCGGTTTGGCCGCCGATTTCTATCTGCACTTCACCTCGCCGATCCGCCGCTATCCCGACCTGGTGGCGCACCGGGTCTTGCATGCCCTGTTGCTAGGGGCGTCGGCCGAAACCCAGCGGCTGCCTTTTCCCGAAGAAGGGAAGAACCTGGTGGAAGCCGGGGTGTACCTGTCGCAGTGCGAACGCAAGGCCATCGACATCGAGCGCAACATCCACGTCCGCTGCGCCGCCCTCTTTCTCATGGACCGGATCGGCGAGACCTTTGGGGCGATCATTTCCGGGGTCACCGCCTTTGGCCTGTTCGTGGTCCTGGACGACTGCTACATCAGCGGCAGCGTTCCGCTCACCACCATGACCGACGACTTCTACCTGCACGACAGCCGCCGCTACCGGCTGATCGGCGAACGGAGCAACCGCATGTATCAACTCGGCGACCGAATCACCGTGCAATTGGATAATGTCGACCTGCAGAGCAAGCGGCTGACCTTTTCCCTTTCGACCGAGCTTCCCAATGAGCCGCTCGAACAAAATGGCGGCAAAGCGTAATGACAGAGGGCGACGGCACCTTGGTTTTTCTTGACGTATTTCGGTAATTCAAATAAAAATGTCAGCTTCATCATCGCCAATCACCCTGAAATGCCCGGAACCCGTTTCCTTCGGCATAATTTCTTTTTTCTGAGGTAGAACACCATGGAAAACTCCAGCTGGATAGCCAACATCCTGACCAATCCTTTTCTGCGCGGCCTGACCATCGGCTTGTTGCTCGCCGCGTTCCTCTGGGTCCGCGGCCTGCTCAAGGCCAGGGAACTCAACGGTCATCTCAAAAAACTCCGCGAACACCTCCACACCAAGCTGGAGATCGACTCTGCGGAAAATGAACGCCGCAAAAACGATCTGGAAAAAATCAAGCAGGAACGGGACAACCTGCGCAACATGGTGCAGGTGCTCAACCAGAAACCCGGACGCCCGGAACTGCGCCAGGTGCAGGTCTACCAGAAAGCCATCGAGATCATGTTCGAGAAATCGCCGGGCTTTGCCCCGGCCTGGCAGATAACGGTCAAGGAAGCGGAAGAAGAACTCAAACGGGCGGAGCGGGGCATCATCCCCTTTTTCAAACGCATGACCACCAGCGGCTCCAACGGTTCAGAAAAACCCACGAAAAAGACCCTGGAACTGGAACAGTCCACCGGCCGCTGATTCCGGCTGCACCTTCGCCATGATAGCCCGACAAAAAACCAGCCGCCAGCTCAGCGACACCGGCATTATCCTGGTGGGACCGAAGTTCCCGGAAAACATCGGCGCCTCGGCGCGGATTGCCTCCAACTTCGGCATTACCCAGTTGATTATCGTGACAGGCGAGGTGTTTGATCAGGAACGGATGCTGAAGATGGCCACCCACAAGGCGGCCCATCTGATTCGGGAGATGCGGGTCTGCGCCACCACGGCGGAGGCGGCGGAACCCTTTCATTTTCTGGTCGGCACCACCGCCCGCCAGGGACGCCACCGACCCCAGGACCAGACCCCGCGCGAGGTGATGGCGGAACTCGCGCCGCTGCTGGCCGGCAGCCGCATCGGCCTGATGTTCGGGCCGGAGGACAGCGGGCTCAGCAACGAGGACCTCGACCTCTGCCAGTTCGCATCCACCATCCCCACCGCTGGTTTTTCCTCGCTCAATCTGGCCCAGGCGGTGGCCATCCACTGCTACGAACTCTACACCGCCGTCCACGCCCACCCCTTTGCCGACGTCCCCACCTCGGCATTCGCCAACTCCCATGATCTCGAAGGAATGTATGAGCATGTCGAGCAGGCCCTGACCAAGGTCACCTTTCTCCACGACACCAACCGGATCTACTGGATGCGCCACATCCGCCAGTTTCTGGGCCGGATACGGCTCAAGAAAAAAGAGGCCAGCCTGATCCGGGGCGTCTGCCGCAAACTGCTCTGGCATGGCGGCCAGGAGCAAGACCCGGTCTCGAACAAGAGACAACCGGTCGAAGAAACGACACTGTAACCCCCCGGAATCCCTCAGACCCCCTGTAACGGACAAGCCGCGCAGTCGGGGTTGGTCTTTTTGCAATAGACATTGCCCACCCGCACCAGCAAGGCGTGATACTCGTTATAGAGTTGCAAATCGCACTCCAGATGGTCCATGAACAATTCCTGGATTTCCTGGTAGCCGAACTCCTCATCGATCACCTGGTGCCTGGACAAAATGCGATGGGTATAGGTATCCACCACGAAAATCGGCAGGTTGGCCGCATAGAGCAGGATGGAATCAGCGGTCTCGGGGCCGATGCCCTTGATGGAAAGCAGCGCCTCCCGAAACGGTTCCAGGGGTTGGTGCAGAAAGGCCTGCAGATCGCCCTGATGGGTTTGGTTGATATGGGTCAGCAGATTGTGCAACCGGCCAGCCTTGATATTATAGTAACCTGCCGGCCGGATATATTCGGCCAGCAGGCCGACCGGCAGGGCTGACAAAGCCGCCAGTGACAACAGGCCGACCCCCTTGAGATTGTCGATCGCCCGCTCCACGTTTTTCCAGTTGGTGTTCTGGGTGAGCACCGCGCCCACCATCACTTCAAAGGGCGTCTCCCCAGGCCACCAGTGTTGGGGTCCCAACCGGTCGTACATCCGGGCATAAATGTCCTGCAAACGTTCGGTGGTGGTCATGGCGGGCACGAGGCAGCGCGGGAACGACTCAATCGCCCAGACAAATGCCGATATCCCGGGCCGTCTGCACCTTGTCGCTCTCCAGGTCCACCTTTTTTCGGCGGCGAATGGCATCGGCAATCGGCACCGAGGTCATGGAAGGCGGCACCCAGGCCACCATGTGGTCAAAGGTGCCGGCCTCGGCCAACCGGACCGCCGCCGCCCCAAACCGAAGGGCGAGCAGCCGGTCAAAGGTGGTCGGCGAACCGCCGCGCTGGAGATGCCCCAACACCAGGGATCGGGTATCCTTGCCCAATCGCTGCCGGATCTGTTCGGCCACCCATTCGCCTATCCCGCCCAGCACCACCTCGGCCCGGCCGACCTCCCCCTGGCCCTTGCTGATGACCTCACCGTCTTCGGCCCGAGCCCCCTCGGCCACCACCACAATCGAATAATGCTTGTTGTGCAGTTCATTGTCGGCAATCTTGGCGCACACCGAATCGAGCTTGAACGGTATCTCCGGGATCAGGATCACGTCGGCGCCGCCGGAGATGCCGGAATACAGGGCGATCCAGCCGGAATCCCGGCCCATGACCTCGACCACCATCACCCGATCGTGGGACTTGGCGGTGGAATGCAGTTTATCAATGGCATCGGTGGCGGTGGAGACCGCGGTGTCAAAGCCAAAGGTCCGGTCCGTGGCCTCAAGATCATTATCGATGGTTTTAGGGACGCCGATGACCGGCATCCCCTTCTGGGCAAACCGATGGGCGATCTCCAGACTGCCGTCGCCACCCACCGCAATGTGGCAAAAAAATCCCATCCGGTTGAAATTAGCGAGAATTTTATCGGAGATATCGACGATCTGGATTTCACCGGCTAGATTCTCCACCGGCTTGGCAAAGGGATTGCCCTTATTGGTGGATCCGAGGATGGTGCCGCCCTGGCTCAGAATCCCTTCCACGTCCTCCGGTGTCAGGCGGATCAGGTCGTCGCGATCAAGCAGCCCGCCATAGCCAGCCCTGCTGCCATAGACCTCCCACCCTTTTCTGGCCGCCGAATTAACCACGGCGAAAATGACCGCATTCAGACCCGGCGCATCGCCGCCACCGGTGGATATGAGTAATTTTTCTCGCATGATGAGGTTCTCGTCTGTGAAGGTTTCTTGTATCTGCAATCAATGTCACTGGTAAATTCTAGAAAGTGACGCTCGGTTTGACAATGTTTTTCCATAATTGATTCAGTTTTTTATAAAAAGACGCTCCTGGCCGCCGAACATTACCTCGGGAGACCGTAGGCCGGACCCTGCAAGCTCTTTTTTGTTGTTTTTCCGGCAGGCCCCTTCCATATTGCCCTTTTCCATGGTAAAATGAACTATTTTTTATTTTAGTTTGCCCGCAAACCTATCTTTGGTTGACGCCGACACGATTAAATCTTAATTTTATTCGTAACCCCAACCCTCTTTCCAGAAAACGGACGGAGCATTTTTACTTTTGAGGAGGCCTTAATGTTTGAAGTGACAGATTTAGCTGTTAATAATCTGAAAGCATATCTTGAGCAGAACAAGATTAGTTCTGCGGTTCGCATCGCCCTGATGCAGGGTGGCTGAAGCGGTCCCTCTTTAGGTTTGGCTCTGGATGAGTCAAAAGAAAGCGACAAGGTATTCGAAGAAGGTGGCCTGCAATTTTTAATAGAAGCAAGTCTTCTGGAAAAATGCGGTGCTATTAAAGTGGACTTCACAGAAGCAGGATATCGATCCGGGTTCTCCATCACCTCCGCCAACCCCCTGGGCAGCGGTGGCAGTTGCAGCACCGGCTCCTGCGGCGGATCCTGCGGTTGAGCGATTTTTCTCAAGCCGCTTGCACCCCCTTGCCTCCTCGAGACAAGGGGGTTTTTTATTGCTACACCCCGCCAGACCCTTGCGCCAAAATCTTGACACCTGTTGTTTCATTCTTATTATCTCCTGGCAACAAGCTAAATAACGTCCTGTTTTTAAAAATAAACCGAACAGGCAAGGAGAAATGACATGCAACTCGACAAGTTCACCCTTAAATCCCAGGAAGCCATCCAGGCCGCCCAGCAATTGGCACAGAACAACGGCAACCAGGAACTGCAGCCCGAACATCTGCTCAAGGCCATTCTCGAACAACCCGAGGGCGTGGTGGTGCCGGTGCTTCAGAAAATGGGCATCAACCCCAGTGTTATCCTGAGTGAAACCAATCAGCTGATTAACACTCTCCCCAAGGTGAGCGGTACTGGAGCAAACCAGACCTATGCCTCGCAGGTGTTCAGAAGCCTGCTGGACCAATCCTTCAAGACCGCGGCCAACATGCAGGATGACTATGTCAGCCAGGAACACCTGTTCATGACTATCCTGGCCGATCGCTCGCAAAAGGCCGCGGCCATGCTCAACCGCCTTGGGATTACCGCCGATTCGTTCCTCAAGGCGCTGATGATGGTGCGCGGCAACCAGCGGGTGACCGACCCCTACCCGGAAGACAAGTATCAGGCCCTGGAAAAATATGCCCGCAACCTCACCGACGTGGCCCGCCGAGGCAAGCTCGATCCGGTGGTCGGCCGGGATGAAGAAATCCGCCGAATCATTCAGGTGCTCTCCCGCCGCACTAAAAACAACCCGGTGCTGATCGGCGAGCCAGGGGTGGGCAAGACCGCCATTGTCGAGGGGTTGGCCCAGCGTATCGTCAACGGCGACATCCCCTCGACCCTGGAGGGCAAGCAGGTGATTTCGCTCGACCTCGGCTCCCTGGTGGCCGGTGCCAAATACCGGGGCGAATTCGAGGACCGGCTCAAGGCGGTCCTCAAGGAGGTGGAGAAAAAAGCCGGCGAAATCATCCTCTTCATCGACGAAATCCACACCCTGGTGGGGGCTGGAGCAGCGGAAGGCTCAATGGATGCCTCCAACATGCTCAAACCCGCCCTGGCCCGCGGCGAACTCCATTGCGTCGGCGCCACCACCCTGGACGAATACCGCAAATACATTGAGAAAGACGCGGCCCTGGAACGCCGCTTTCAGCCGGTGCTGGTGCAGGAACCCAGCGAAGAAGATACCATTGCCATCCTCAGGGGTATCAAGGAAAAGTATGAGGTCCACCACGGCGTCCGTATTCAGGATGCCGCCACCGTGGCTGCCGTCATCCTCTCCAGCCGATACATCACCGACCGTTTCCTGCCGGACAAGGCCATCGACCTGATTGACGAAGCCGCCTCCCGGTTACGGATCGAAATCGATTCCATGCCCACTGAAATCGATCAGTTGGAGCGCAAGAGAATCAAGATGGAAATCGAACAGGAGGCCCTGAAGAAAGAAAAAGACCCGACCTCCATCGAACGGCTGGCCAAAGTGAAACAGGACCAGGCCAACCTTGAAGAGTCCCTCAACGCCATGAAAGGCCAGTGGACCCTGGAAAAAGATACTATTCAGTCCATCCGCGACATCAAGGCCAGGATCGATCAGGCCCAGATGGAAGAGCAACGGGCCGAACGGGCCGGCGAATTAAGCAAGGTTGCCGAGATCCGCTACGGCAAGATGGTCCAATTGCAAAAAGATCTTGAAACCGCCAACACCCGCCTGAGCTCGATCCAGGAAAAACATCAGATGTTGAAGGAAGAGGTTTCGCCCGAGGATATTGCCTCGGTGGTGGCTAAATGGACCGGCATCCCGGTGGATAAACTGCTGGAAGGCGAAAAAGAAAAACTGGTGCAGGCTGAAAAGGCCTTGGGCGCACGGGTAATCGGCCAGAAAGAGGCAATTGTGGCCGTCTCCAATGCGGTTCGCCGGGCGCGGGCCGGCCTGCAGGATCCCGACCGGCCCCTGGGCAGTTTCATTTTCCTGGGCCCCACCGGGGTGGGCAAGACCGAACTAGCCCGAAGCCTGGCTCATTTCCTTTTTGATTCCGAACAGGCGATGATCCGGATCGACATGTCGGAGTACATGGAAAAACATTCGGTTGCCCGCCTGATCGGCGCCCCTCCGGGCTACGTCGGTTATGACGAGGGCGGCATGCTGACCGAGGCGGTGCGGCGGCGCCCCTACGCCGTTATCCTGCTTGATGAAATCGAGAAGGCCCATCCCGATGTGTTCAACGTGCTCCTGCAGGTGCTCGATGACGGCCGCATGACCGACGGCAAGGGCAGGACCGTGGACTTCAAGAATACCATCTTGATTATGACCTCCAACCTCGGCAGCCATATCATCATGGAAATGGCCCAATCAAATCCCGAAGGGATGCGCAAGGAAATCGACCAACTCCTCCACCGCCAGTTCAAGCCTGAGTTTCTCAACCGGGTCGATGACATCATCACTTTCCATGGCTTAAGCAGGGAGGACCTGTTCCAGATTGTCGACATTCAGATCAAACGCATGGCAACACGGCTGGCCGCTCATAAGTACAAAGTCACCCTGACCAAAGAGGCCAAGCAGTTCCTGGTCGAGGCCGGATATGATCCGGCCTATGGCGCCCGCCCCCTCAAACGGGCGATCCAGCGATATATCGAAGACCCGCTGGCCCTTGAGATCCTCGAAGGCGCCTTCACCGAAGGCGACCACATCCTCATCGACCGGAAACAAGGGAACCTCCTGAGCTTTGCAAAACAATAAGGGCTTTGCCCCCTCCCGCTTGGACGGGAGGGGGCCCCCTTAACCCACTGCTTCAACCCGAAAGAAAACAACTCTTTCAAAACAAGCAAAATCGCATTACCATCCTGGCAACACTCCTTCCACCAAGACCGATGCGCCATGATGCCGTGTAGTAATCCCGCAACTGGTTCCCACCAGGAACTTCCGGAATGGGCAGCGCCCCGTTGATCGACCAGGCAACAGCCGCGGGGGCCAACTGTTCGACCAGCGCCTATCCCCCCCAGCCGCTTTCCCGTTTCATATTTTCCCCGCGACAATTTTCCGCCTGGCTGCCCTTGCTGTGCCTGCTGGTCTTGTTTGCCGGTACAGTCAACGTAGCCCATGCTCAACCCAAGGTCGATATCAGCATCTCCGGCGACCTTACCGAATCCCAGCGCCAAAATATCCGCAGCCACCTCTCCCTGGCCCGACTCCCGGAGAAAGAGCCGCTCTCGACGGCAACCTTCCATCGCCTCTACGCCAAGGTGAAAAAAGAAACCGCCACCGCCCTGGAACCTTTCGGATATTACAACCCCACCATCAGCGTAACGCAGCAACCGCAAAATGATCGCTGGCAGGTTTCCCTGGTGGTCGTCCCCGGCCCACCGGTCCTGATCGAGCAATTGCACATCGTTTTCACCGGGCCTGGCAAAGAAGATGCCAGTCTTCAAAAAGCCCGGCAGCGTTTCCCGCTCCAACCCCGAGATATTCTTGATCATCAGCTGTACGAAGACGCCAAGGAACAACTGATCACGGTGGCGCTGGATAGCGGCTATCTCAAAGCCAGCTATCGCAACAATCGGGTGGAGATCAAAAGAAAATCACAAAGTGCCGTCATGAACCTGCAACTCGAGACCGGCCCCAGGTATACTTTTGGCCCCATCACCTTTCTCGCCGATTTCATCAACCATGACCTGTTACGTAAAATCTCGCCGGTGCAGGAGGGGGATCCCTTGACGCCCCGATCCTTGGCCCGGTTGCGTCAATCTTTGTACAACGCCAATTATTTCAACACAGTGGATCTCGAATACGACCTCGACCAGACCGACTCCGCGAACATTCCGGTCAAAGTCATCCTCACGCCCAATCTTGCCCACAAATACGGAGTGGGCCTGGGATACGGCACCGACACCGGTCCCAGGGGCACCCTTGAATATACCAACCGTTATATGAACCAGCTCGGCCACCAGCTGGAGGTCTCGATGCAGCCCTCGCAACGGAAAAGCAATTTAGGAGGCGTTTACACCATCCCCATCGGCGACCCGAAAAGAGACCGCCTCACCATTTTGGGGAAATACGAAATTGAGCGATACGACAGCATTGATACGCAATCGTGGACTTCAACTATCAGCCACGATCACTTTCGCGAACAGGGGGAGTATTCGACCTATCTCCAATTGCTTGACGAGCAGTACGACACCGGACTGGACAGCGGTCATGCCGCCCTGCTCATCCCCGGGGTCAAGGGCAGCGTCTTCTGGGCGGACAACCCCCTGGTCACCGCCCGCGGCCTGCGCGTCTCCGCCTCTCTCAAAGGCAGCGAGGAAAGTGTTCTGGCCAGTACCTCCTTCCTCCAAAGCGCTGTGCGCACCAAGGGGATTTATTCATTTTTCGATACATGGCGTTGGATCGGACGTGCCGATCTCGGCACCACTTTAACCGACGACATCGATGCCCTCCCCCCCTCACTGCGATATTTCGCCGGTGGCGACCAAAGCGTCCGGGGGTATGGGTACAAAAAAATCGGCCCCAAAGATGCCGAAGGCAATATCGTCGGCGGAAAAAACCTGCTCACCTACAGCCTGGAACTCGAACGTACCCTCTTCCAGGAATGGAGTGCCGGCTTATTTTACGACAGCGGCACCGCGGTGAACACTTTTTCGAAACTCAACCTGCAGTCCGGCGCCGGGGTCGGGGTACGCTGGAATGCCCCCTTTGGTCAGATTCGCCTTGATCTTGCCAAAGCGCTTGATGACGAAAACAATTCCTGGCGCATCCATTTTACCATGGGAGCCGACCTCTAATGAAAAGATGGCGCCGATGGTTGGC
>CAIMMA010000182.1 GCA_903842475.1 uncultured bacterium | reverse complement strand
CAAGGAAGGTTTTATCGTCCTGCCCTATGTGCTGCCGGACCTGCCGCTGGCCAAACGTCTGGAAAGCGCCGGGGCGGCGGCGGTGATGCCGCTGGGGGCGCCCATCGGCACCAACCGCGGCCTGGAGACCAAGCCGCTGCTGGCCTTGTTGATCGAGAACTGCGCCATCCCGGTGGTGGTCGATGCCGGCATCGGCCGACCCTCACAGGCAGCCGAGGCCATGGAGATGGGCGCCGACGCGGTGCTGGTCAACACCGCCATCGCCACCGCCAAGGATCCGGAAGCCATGGGCAGGGCGTTCGACCTGGCGGTCAAGGCCGGTCGCACCGCCTATCTGGCTGAATTGGCCGAGCAGTCGGGCCTGGCCCGGGCCTCGTCGCCGCTCACCGGATTTCTCGATTAAACACGACCCATTTATGCTATCCACCGAGGATCAGACCATGTCGTTTTTTCAAATTATCGAACAGTACCAGGGGTTTGAATTCGAGCGGTTTTTCGATCAGGTCACCGATGCGGACATCGAGCGCAGCCTGCGAAAAGAAAAGCCCACCGCCACCGATCTCCTCAACCTGCTCAGCCCCAGGGGCGCCGGACATCTCGAAGCCATGGCGCAGAAGGCCCATCAGTTGACGGTCCAGTTTTTCGGCAGGACCATTCAGCTGTTCATCCCGCTGTATATCTCCAACCATTGCTCCAACCAATGCGCCTACTGCGGCTTTAACCATGCAAACGATATTTATCGCCGCAAACTGACCATCGCCGAGATCGAAGAGGAAGCCCTGGCCATTGCCCGCACCGGCATGCAGCATGTCCTCTTTCTCACCGGAGAGGCCCAGCACCTGACCCCCATCGAATACCTGGTGGAGGCCGCGGCCTGCTTGAAACGCCACTTTGCCTCGGTGGCCATCGAGGTCTATCCACTGGAGGTGGCAGAATATCGCCGCCTGCAGCAGGCCGGGGTCGATGGGATGACGCTCTTTCAGGAGACCTACGATCAAGAGGTCTACAAGCGAGTGCATCGGGCCGGTAAAAAAAGGGAGTATCACTGGCGACTCAATGGACCGGAACGGGCAGCCCAGGGCGGGATGCGCACCGTCAACCTGGGGCCGCTTCTGGGACTGGGCGAACCGCGCAGTGAGATTTTTTTCACCGCACTGCATGCTCGTTACCTCGAAAACAACTATCTGGAGACCGAGGTGGCCATCAGCCTGCCGCGTTTCAACGAGGCCGAAGGCGATTTCCAGCCTGATTACCTGGTGGACGACAAAACCTTTGTCCAGTTCATGACGGCCCTGCGCATCTTTCTGCCGCGGGCGGGATTAACCATTTCCACCCGGGAAAACGCGGCGTTCCGCGACCGCATCCTGCCCTTGGGAGCCACCCGTTATTCCGCGGGCTCAAGCACCGGGGTCGGCGGCTACACCGAGATCAAGGTGGCGCAAACCCCCCAGTTTGAGATCACCGATGACCGCAACGTTTCGGAGGTGGCCGCGGCCATCAAAGCCCGGGGGTACCAGCCCATCTACAAAGACTGGGACCTGATCGTATGAAGGGCGGGCGATGAATATCGGCATTGCCGGTGTCGGCGGCATCGGCTCCAACATTGCCGTCAACCTGGTTCGTAGCGGCATCGAGGCGCTCAGGATTGTCGACTTTGACCGGGTCGAACCTACCAATCTCAATCGGCAGTTCTATTTCTTTGACCAGATCGGACGACTCAAGGTGGAGGCCCTGACCGAAAACCTGCAGCGGATCCGGCCGAATCTCCGGGTCGAGGCCCTGGCGCAACGGGTCGAGGCCGGCAATTGCGAGCAAGTGTTTGCCGGTTGCGATCTGGTGATCGAAGGATTTGATCGCCAGGTCGATAAAAAGATGCTGCTAGAGACCCTTGGCAACACCCGGATAGTGATCTCCGCCTCCGGGATCGCCGGGTTTGAGCTCGATACCATTGGCATCCGGAAACTCGGCAACTGCTGGATTGTCGGCGATTTTACCACCGACTGCGCCCAAGCCCAGCTGTTCGCCCACAAGGTGGCCACGGTCGCCAATCACATGACCCGTCTTGTTTTGCAACAGAGGAACTGACATGAAAACAGCCCAGATAAACGGCAGCGGCAAACCTGTT
>CAIMMA010000181.1 GCA_903842475.1 uncultured bacterium | reverse complement strand
TCTTGAAGCTGACTATTCCTTCAAGAGGAAGCACTTGAAATCTGCTCTCCATCACTCTCCCTTCATCCTCTTGCCCACATTCTCCGCACTCAGCACCCCGGCCCTGTTCTCTAATTGCTTCCGCGCCAGAGCGATAGCCTTGCGAAACTTCTCCTGCATAATCTCCTTGGGCAGCGGGGCGGTTAGGTATTCGGCCACGTGGATACCGGAACGGCCCAATTCCAGCAGTTCGATCTGCTCCTGCTTCTTGCCGGCGCAGAGGATCATGCCGATGGGCGGATCTTCCCCTTCCTGCCGCTCGTGTCTGTCAAGCCAGCGCAGGTAGAGTTCCATCTGCCCCTTGAATGCGGGCTTGAAGTTGTCCAGCTTCAGCTCGATCACCACCAGGCGGCGCAGTCGACGGTGAAAGAAGAGCAGGTCCATATAGAAGTCGTCGCCGTCCAAGGTGATGCGCTTTTGGCGTTCGAGAAAGGCAAATCCAACGCCCAGTTCCAAAATAAAGGCTTCCATCTCGCGCAAGATGGCGGCCTCCAGGTCTTTTTCGGCAAAGGTGTTCTTCAGTCCCAGAAAATCCAGCAAATAGGGGTCGCGAAAGACCAGGTCCGGGGTAAGCTTATCGGTCTCGCGTAGCGCCGCCAGCTCCTGTTCGATGAGTTTTTCAGGTTTTCTCGACAAGGCGGTACGTTCGTAGAGCATCGAGCCGATCTTCTTTTCCAGTGTCCTTGTTGACCATCCTTCGATGCGGCACATTTCGGCGTAGAAGTCGCGTTTGAGAGGGTCGTCCATACCAATGAGCAGGCGAAAGTGGGTCCAGCTCAATTTTGCACGCAGTGCGTGCAAAATAGTTTCAGGGGGAAAAGCTTCAGCGAATTTAACCATATAGGCCAGATTACGTTCGTTCCAGCCACGACCGTACTCGACAGTCAATCTTGACGACAGTGCCGGCAAAATCTCCCGGCCGTATTCAGCACGTTTCTCCTGAAGAACGTCATCCCGAATCCGCCTGCCCACGCGCCAATAGAGCATGGTCAGGGCAGCGTTGACCGTAGTAGCGACAGATTGCCTCGTTTCTTCGATCATCCGGCGAAGATCTTCCAATAGCGGCAGCTCTGCTACAGGCGATACAGGTCCCTTTTTCACCGGATCACTCTTCTTTCTCGCCATCACTCCCCCTCCAACAGCTTCACTACATTCTCGACGATCCGCGCTTCCAGTTCCCGGACACAAAGCTTTTCGCCAAACCCGTTCCACGACATAATGATCAAGCAGGCAGAAAACAGAGAAGGGGCTGCGCGTCCAGCAAGAGTTTCATGGCATGTATTCCTTGAAATCAATCAAATGTTCGTCGTCTTCGGACAGCACCTTGAATATTCCCTTGGCGCTTCCGGGCTGCCGTCCTTTCTTCCGGGTTGCTTCCTGTGTTTGCATCAATACAACCAGCCGCGCAGGTTTACCATAGGCATGGCGAAACTCCTCCGGCATATGGATAGCGCCTTGAGAATCAATAACGGTTTCGAATTTTATAGTTTCCATCATATCACCTCTTAATTTCTATGTTTCCAACAACTTAACCACATTTTCGGCGATTCGCGCTTCCAGTTCACGGGCCTCGGCGTTGAGGATTTCCAGCTCCTCGTTCTGCTCCTCCAGCCGCTCCTTGAAATCAAAGTCCTCTTCGGCGCGGGCGGCAACGCCCACATAGCGGCCGGGGTTGAGGCTCCAACCCTGGGCTTCGATCTCGGCCAATGTCGCCACCTTGCACAGGCCAGGAATATCCATGTATCTGGCGCCTTCACCTCCGTCCCCCCTCCCGGAGGCAGTTGGCAGGAAACCGTATTCGGCCATCAGGTCAGTGCTATCGTGCAGGTTCTCTGGCTCCTCGCCCCGGTAGAGCCGGGCGATGTTGGCCAGAAACTCGGTCTGCGTCGGGGTCCAGTCGCGGTGGGCACGGTCGATCTGACGGTAGAGGTGGCGGGCGTCGATGAAAAGGACGGTGTCGGCCCTGGAATTTGCGCCCCCCATAGCGGCAGTATTCTCTCGATTCTTGTCGTACTGAGGTGCAATGCTCCCCGGCGCGCTCCCAAGTTTACTCTTTCCCTGGTCGAAAAACCAGAGGGTGCAGGGCAGGGTCACGGTATAGAAGAAGTTGGAGCCGACGGCCACCATCACATCCACGGCGCGGGCTTCGATAATCTGCTTGCGGATGTCCAGTTCCGAGCCGCGGGCGTCGGAGGCGGAGTTGGCCATGACGAACCCGGCGCGACCGGTGTCGTTCAGGGCGCTGAAGAAAAGCTGTATCCAGAGGTAGTTGGCATTGTCGGCGCGGGGCAGGCCGAAGGGAAAGCGCGGGTCGTCCTTGAGCCGGTCCTTGTCCACCCGGTCCACGTTGAAGGGTGGATTGGCCATGACGAAATCGAACTTGCCCGTTGATTTGTGCAGGTCTTCGTAATAGGCGTTGCCCTGGCGGATGTCGCCGGCCAGACCATGCACGGCGAGATTCATCTTGCCCAATTTGACGGTCTCGCCCACCTTTTCCTGGCCGTAGATGCTCAGATCGGCGCCGGGGTTCTTTTGGTGCTCCTCGACAAAGCGGGCGCTCTGCACAAACATGCCGCAGGAACCGG
>CAIMMA010000180.1 GCA_903842475.1 uncultured bacterium | reverse complement strand
TCGGTGAGTAAGCTTGCGACGCTTCCCGGCGGTCAACAGGACCGTAGAGGGACGAGGGTGATCGGGCAGAGGCACCCAGCAAAGCGGCCCCGCCTGCCCCTGGTTATCCCGATCTTTATTCCCCATGAGGGCTGCCCTCATGCCTGTATATTCTGCAATCAGCACAGCATCAGCGGCCATTTTTCCCCGCCGGTGCGGGCGCTGGAGGTGGGGGCGACCATCCGAAGCTGGCTGGCGCACAGCCATCCCGACCGTCGGGAATTGGTGCAGGTGGCCTTTTACGGCGGCAGTTTTTCCGGGCTGCCGATTCCGCGGCAGGAGGAGCTGCTGGGGGCGGTGCAACCCTTTGTCGATGCGGGGCTGGTCCACGACATCCGGCTGTCCACCCGGCCGGATTATATCGACCCCGAGCGGCTTGATCTGCTGGTCCGGCATCGGGTCGGGATTATCGAACTGGGCGCCCAGTCCTGCGACGACCGGGTGCTCCGGCAGGCCGGCCGGGGCCACGACGGGGCGGCCATCGCCGCGGCCGCCGGACTGATCAAGGCGCGTGGCCTCCGGTTGGGCATCCAGCTGATGCTCGGCCTGCCCGGTGACGGGTTCCGGTCGCTCCGCCGCACCATGGATGCGATCCTTGATCTGCACCCCGATTTCGTCCGCCTTTATCCGGTGCTGGTCCTCCGGGGCAGCGGTCTGGAATCCCTGTACCGCCAGGGGGGCTACCAACCGCTGTCGCTCGGTCGTGCGATCGTTCTGGCCGCTTCTATGAAAAAACGGTTTGACGATCAGGGGACCCAGGTGGTACGGATGGGCCTGCAACCCACCGACGCCCTGGAGCTGGCCCTGGTGGCCGGTCCCTATCATCCGGCCTTCGGCGAACTGGTCAACGCGCGGCTGATGCTCCAGCGGACGCGGCGGGCGCTGGCCCGGGCCGGCAACACAACACCGGTGACCCTGGTTATCTCCGCGCGCGACGTCTCGATTTTTCGCGGCCAGCGCGGCACCAACATCAAGCGGCTGCAGGCGCTGGGGCTGCTGGAGCGGTTTAGCCTGCGCGTCGATCCCGATCAGCCGCGCCATACTTTACATGTACTGCACTCTACCAATTAACCACCTAACAGATTTTAGACTCCCAGGAGACCATGCTCAGTATCAACGATCTTAGCCTGCAATACGGCAGCAAACATATATTCCGTAATGTTTCGGCGCAGATCCATTCGGGCGACCGGGTCGGTCTCGCCGGGGTCAATGGCTCGGGCAAATCCACCCTGCTCAAGATCATGTGCGGGCAGCACGAGGTCGATCCCGGCATCGTCAGCCGGGCCTCCTGGTTTTCGGTGGCCTACCTGCCCCAGGAGGTCAGCATCGACCTGGGCAGCCGCACCCTGTTCAGCGAGGCCGAGAGCGCCTTTGACGAGGTGCTGGTCCAGCAGGAAGAGCTGGAGCATTTGAGTGACCAGCTGGCCGTGCTCGATCCGTCCAGTCCGGAGATCGATGGTCTGCTCGCCCGGCAGGGGGATCTGCAGCTGGCATTGGATGGCTGCGACGTTTTCCGCATCCGGCCGCAGATCGAACGGGTGCTGTTCGGCCTGGGCTTTTCCGCAAGCGATCTGGAGCGCGAGGTGTTGAGTTTTTCCGGCGGCTGGATCATGCGGCTGATGCTAGCCAAGCTACTGCTCAAAAAACCGGCCCTGCTCCTGCTGGATGAGCCGACCAACCATCTCGACCTCGACTCGCTCACCTGGCTGGAGGACTTTCTCCAGCAGTACCAGGGGGCGATGATCATCATCTCCCATGACCGGTCGTTCCTCGACCGGGTGACCTCGATCACCTGGGAGCTGAGCCTGGGCAAACTCTCGGTGTACCGGGGCAACTATTCCCATTACCTGGTGGAAAAGGCGCTGCGGTTCGAGCTGGAACGGGCCGCCTACGACAACCAGCAGGCCATGATCCGCCAGAGCGAAAAATTCATCACCCGCTTCCGCTCGAAATCGACCAAGTCCCGCCAGGTGCAGAGCCGGGTCAAGCAGCTGGACAAGCTCGAACGGATCGAACTCTCGGAGACCGACCGCGCCATCCGCTTCAATTTTCCGCCGGCCGCGCCCTCGGGCCGCGATGTCCTCACCCTCGAAGGGGTGCATAAGCACTACCACGAAAAAACCATTTTCGATAACGTCAGCTTCTCCCTGCAGCGCGGCGACAAGCTGGGCGTGGTCGGGGTCAACGGCGCCGGCAAGACTACCCTGCTTAAAATCATGGCCGGGGTGGAACCGGCCGAGGGGCTGATCAAGCCCGGCCACAATGTTATTATCTCCTATTTCGGCCAGCACCAGGCCCAGGAACTGCCCGGCGAGCTGACCATCCTCGACACGGTCTATCATACCGCCGTCGACATGAGCATCACCCAGGTCCGCAGCCTGCTGGGGGCCTTTCTCTTTTCCGGCGACGAGGTCGAGAAAAAAGTGCAGGTCCTTTCCGGCGGCGAAAAATCACGGGTGGCGCTGGCCAAGATGCTGGTGCGGCCCGCCAACCTGATGCTGCTCGATGAGCCGACCAATCATCTCGACATGAGCAGCCAGGAGATCCTCCAGGAGGCCTTGGCCCAGTACGAGGGCACGATCATCGTGGTTTCCCATAACCGGTTCTTTGTCAATTCGTTTGTCAATAAGGTTCTGGAGATCAAGGATGGCAAGGCCACCATCTATGAAGGCAATATCGATGACTATCTCGAACGCCGCCGTTTGGAGGCCACCGAACGCAGCGGGCAGCAGGCCCAGGCCCGGGTCGAGGCGCAGGCGCGCAAGGTCGATCCCCTCGATGAGGGCCTGAGCAGCGATAAAAAGGGCCAGCGCAAGCAGCGGGCCCAGGAGCGGCAGCTGCTGCAGCGCAAGCTCGGTCCCTGGAAGAAGAAGAGCGACGAGGCCGAGCGGGAAATCGAGAAATACGAGGCCCGCAAGGGGGAGCTGGAGGCCTTGATGGCCGACCCCGATCTGTACAGCAATCAGGAGCGCTGGACCGCCACCAGCAAGGAATACGAGCAGGGTAAACGGGCGCTTGAGCGGGCCTACGAGAAATGGGAAGAAGCCCAGCAGGCCATGGAGGCCATTGAAAAAGAACTCTGATATAACACGGAGCGCGGTGCAGGCAGCCTGCCGGCGCGCTCTACAACCGATGATCAGACCCCTTTGCGGAGAAGAAGAATGAAGAAGATTGTGGCAATCATCCTGTGTTGCTTGGTGATCGGCGGTGTCGGTGCCTATATAGTGCTGCAGAAGCAAGGGGCGGCCTCTGCCCAGTATGCCCGGTACCTGCCCCAGGATACGGTGGCTTCGGTCAGTCTCACCCATCTCAATGCGGTGACCGACGGTTTTGCCGCCACCGCCCTGGGGCGTTTCCTGGCCAAGGACACGGTCCATGCCATCCTCCAGGAGTTGCGGTTCGAGCCGAAAGAGGCGGCTGAATACGACCGGACCTTTGACACCATCGCCCAGGTCATGCACAATCCGGCCTTCCGCACGGTGTTCGGGGAGGATTCGACCGTGGCCGTGCTGCAGCCCGACCGGCAGCTGCTCGGGCGGGATCCGGCGGCGGCCTTGCGCGCCTCCCTGGTGGTGGTGGCTGCAACCCCGGTTTCCGGGGCCCTTGATCTGTTCGGCCGGCTGGTGACCAGCAGCGCCGTCACCAAGGAAACCATCGACGGGCTCCAGCTGACCAAAATCGTGATTGATCCGCAGCAGACGATCTATGGCCTTGCCGAGGGGCAGACCGTGCTGCTGGCCTACGCCCCGGCCGCCCTCAAGGCCTGCATGGCGGCTCGGCAGACCGAGAAGTCGCTGGAAAAGGCCGTTGCCTTCCAGGAGGCGGCGCTCTTCTGGAAGTCCTATCCCTCGGCAACCACGTACAGCCGGGTTTTTCTCAACACCGCCCTGCTCGCCGACCTCCTGAAAGCCTCCGCCAATCCCGAGCTCAAGCAGAGTTACGAAATGCTCCAGGGGGTGGACAGTGCGGTGTCCATCACCTACGGGACCGGGCAGGGGCTGGAAAGCAGGGCGCGCACCAAGTATCGCTACGAGCAGCTCCATCCGATGGTGAAAAGCGCGATCGATGCGGCGGCGAAATCCAATCCGTCGCTCCATCTGCTCAAGGAAAACACGCTGGCCTACAGCTGGGCCTCATCGCTGCGGCCCGAGCTGTTCAAACAGACCTTTGCGGCCAACGAGCAGGAATTTCGTGCCTTCGATACCGCGGTGCGCAAGACCCTGGGCGTCTCCTTTGAGGAGTTGGGCCGGGCCGTGGGGCCGCAATACGGCGGCGTGCTCGAAGATATTGTCAAGAACGGTCTTTTTCCCGCACCGAAAATGACCCTTTTTCTGGGAGTGCGCGACCGTAAAATCGCTGAAACCGCCATGCAGGGATTGCGTAAGGCGATCGCCGGCTATGGTGTGGCCAGCGAAGAGCAGGAGTCGGTGGCGGGCAGCACCATCTATTCCTGGCCGCTGTTGCCCGGCGAGGCGACCCAACCGGCGATGGTGCTGACCGATACCATGTTCTACCTGGCCACCGGCAAAGAACCCCTCAAGGCGATTCTCACCGGTACCGCGCCCCGTGAGGCGCTGGCCGCCCCGGTGACCGCGATGCTCGGCTCCGAGCTCGGTAGCCGGATCGGGCGGGCCAATTTCGGCAGCTTTATCATCTATCCGCAGCGGATGTCCCGGCAGACCGGCGAGATGATCGAGTGGGTGGCCGGTATCCTGGCCACCACCAAAAATATCTCCATCTCCAGGCTCAACCGGGAGATGGTGCAGCTGATGCAGTCCACGGAACTCATAGCCGCCACTTCCGATCTGACCAGGGAACAGGCCGACTGGACCATGACCCTTAAATCGGCCCCGGCCCAGGCCGCCGGCAAAGCGGTACCCTGACGCCGGGCCTGGTCAGCCTTTTTGCCGGCGGCCTGGTCTCGATGAGGCGGCAGAAGCGTTGCAAGAGAACGCCAGAGAGGGAAAAAGCGCTTGCCTAACCGGCTGCATTCAAGGTAAGGATGCTGCCTGATAGAGCAAATGACCAGTGGTGCGGGTCGGGGAAAATTCGGCTGCCGGACGTTGAACCAAACGACCGGTATTCGGATCCGACTCCATGCTGAAGGACGCATTTTGACCAACCCCCTTTTGCGGGCGAACACAGGAGGAATACGGTGGTTTTTGATAAAGAAACAATGTTGTGGCTGTCCGGCAATGAGGCCATAGCCCTCGGCGCCTGGGAGGCGGGGGTCAGGGTGGCTTCCGGCTATCCGGGCACGCCGTCCACCGAGATCATGGGCAACCTGGCTCGATACGAGGGTGTGTATGCCGAATGGGCCCCCAACGAAAAGGTGGGGCTCGAGGTAGCCATCGGCGCCTGTTTTACCGGCGCCCGGGCCCTGGCGACCATGAAGCACGTCGGGCTCAACGTGGCGGCGGACCCCTTGTTCACCGCGGCCTACACCGGGGTGCGCGGCGGCCTGGTGATCCTCAATGCCGACGATCCCCAGATGCACAGTTCCCAGAACGAGCAGGACAACCGCAACTACGCCTTTGCCGCCAAACTGCCCCTGCTCGAGCCCTCCGATCCGGCCGAGGCCAAGGAGATGATGCTGCGGGCGTATGAACTGAGCGAACAGCTGGATACCCCCGTTATTATCCGCATCACCACCCGGATCGCCCATGTCAAAGGGGTGGTCAGCAAGGGCACCCGCTGCGAGCGGCCCGAACCGACCATCGAGAAGATGCCGGCCAAACTGGTGATGCTGCCCGGCAACGCCCGGGTGCGGCGCCTAGCCGTGGAAAATCGGATGGCGGCCGCCCGCGAGCTCGCCGAGACCCTGCCGGAAAACCGGATCGAGCCCGGCACCGGCAAGCGCGGTTTCATTACTTCGGGCGTGCCCTATAATTATGTGAAAGAGGTTTTTCCCCAGGCCCCGGTGCTCAAGCTGGGCATGGTCTGGCCCCTGCCGGAACAGCTGATCCGCACCTTTGCCGCCTCGGTCGACGAACTGATCGTGGTCGAGGAGCTCGATCCCTTCATCGAAACCCATCTCAAGGCCATGGGCATTGCCTGCCACGGCAAGGACATCATCCCCAATCAGGGCGAACTTAACTCGTTTCTCGTCCGCAAGGCGGTGGAGCCGGCCTCGATCGGCGAACTGTTCGAACCGCTGGCCCTGCCGATGCGGCCGCCCAACATGTGCGCCGGCTGTCCGCACCGGGGTCTGTTCTACGGCCTGTCGCGGCTCAAAGACGTGTTTGTTTCCGGCGATATCGGCTGCTATACCCTCGGGTTCCTGCCGCCACTCTCCGCCATGGACGCCTGCGTCTGCATGGGCGCGTCGGTGACCATGGCCCACGGCATGTCCAAGGCGCTTGGCAAAAGCGGCGAGGGGAAGATCGTGGCCGTGCTCGGCGACTCCACCTTCATGCACAGCGGCATCACCGGCCTGCTCAATGCGGTTTACAATAATTCCTACGCCTCGGTGATCATCCTCGACAACCGCACCACCGCCATGACCGGCCATCAGGATAATCCGGCCTCGGGCAGGACCATCCTCGGCGCCGAAGCTCCGGCCCTGGATCTGGAGCAGTTGTGCCGGGCCCTGGGGGTCAAGCGGGTGGTGGTGGTCAATCCCCACGAGGTCGACGTGACCCGCAAGGTGCTCAAAGAAGAAATCGAATCGCCGGATCTCTCGGTGATCATCAGCCGGGCGCCCTGCGTGCTCCTGCCCGAAGAGGTCAGACGCAAAAAACCGGTCTATTACACCAACCTCGATAACTGCACCGGTTGTTCGCTCTGCGTGCAGATGGGTTGTCCGGCGATCAGCTGGACGCCGCTGACTTCGGAGGAGGCGGTGGCGCGCGGTTACCGCGAGAAACAGAAAGGTTTTGCCCAGATAGCCGAAGTCCAATGCGCCGGCTGCGGCCAGTGCGCTGCGGTCTGCAAGTTCGATGCGATCACCAGAAAGGAGGAGCAGGCATGAAACAGAGTGGCAATATTCTCTTTTCCGGGGTCGGTGGCCAGGGCATCCTGCTCGCCAGCGAGCTGACCGCCCATGCGCAATTGGCGGCCGGCTTCGATGTCAAGAAGAGCGAGGTGCACGGGATGGCCCAACGGGGCGGCTCGGTGGAGGCCCATCTCCGTTACGGCGAAAAGATCTACTCGCCGCTAATCGAGCCGGGTACCGCCGATATTCTGGTGGCCTTCGAAATTCTCGAAGCGGTTCGGTATCTGCCCTACCTCCATAAGGACAGCGCGGTGGTGGTCAATACCCAGAAGATCCTGCCGCCCTCGGTGGCCCTGGGCAAGGCGACCTATCCGGAGAACATCCTCGACGAGCTGACCTCCCGGCAGATCAAGGTGGTGGCCATCGATGCCTTTGCCGTCGCCGAGTCGGTGGGTGAACTGCGCACCGCCAACGTTGCCATGGTGGGCGCCATGTCCAACTTTTTGGCGGTCGACCCCGAGGTCTTTCTCCAGGTGATCGATCAAGCGGTCAAGGCGCAGTTCCGCGAAGTCAACAAGCAAGCGTTCGCCGCCGGCCGGGCCGCGGTCTACGCCTGAGCGGATGCCAACAGCAAGCTTTGAGGAAAAGCAATGAATTGGAATGAGATAGAAACTCTGCCGCGTTCCGGGCTGGAATCGATCCAGCTCAAACGGTTGCAGGCGCTGGTGCATCGGATGTATCAACGGGTGCAGCCCTACCGGGAGAAAATGGATCGGGCCGGAGTGCAGCCGGCGGATATCCGATCGCTTGCCGACCTGCGCAAGCTCCCGTTCACCACCAAGGACGATCTGCGCGCCAGCTATCCCTTCGGCCTCTTCGCCACCCCCATGGACGATGTCATCCGGGTGCATGCCTCTTCCGGCACCACCGGCAAGTCCACCGTGGTCGGCTACACCCAGACCGATATCGAGCTCTGGGCTTCGGTGATGGCCCGCTGCCTGACCATGGCCGGCGTCACCCGGGGGGACATGGTCCATAACGCCTACGGCTACGGCCTGTTCACCGGCGGTCTGGGGGCTCATTACGGCATCGAGGCCCTGGGGGCCACGGTCATCCCGGTGTCGGGCGGCAACTCCCGGCGGCAGGTGACCATCATGCGCGATTTCGGCTCCACCGTGCTGCTCTCCACCCCCTCCTATGCCCTCAATCTCGCCGATGCCATGGCCGATGTCGGTATTGCGCCCGACGAACTCAAACTGCGGGTCGGCATCCACGGCGCCGAGCCGTGGAGCGAGAGCATGCGCGAGGAGGTTGAACGCAAACTGGGGATTCGGGCGGTGGATATCTACGGGCTCTCCGAAATCATCGGCCCGGGCGTGGCCATGGAGTGTTTGCATTCCGAGCGCGGCATGCACATCCTCGAAGACAATTTTCTCCCGGAAATCGTCGATCCGGATACCCTTGAACCGCTGCCCTACGGGGAAACCGGGGAACTGGTCTTCACCACCCTGACCAAGGAAGCCTTCCCGCTGATCCGGTATCGGACCAAGGACATCTCCCGGCTGTTCCTCGAGCCCTGCGGCTGCGGTCGCACCTTGGTGCGGATGGAGAAGGTCACCGGCCGCACCGACGATATGCTGATCATCCGCGGGGTCAACGTCTTTCCTTCCCAGGTGGAACATGTCCTGGTCGGCACCGAAGGGGTGGAACCCCACTACCAGATCGAAGTCACCCGGGAAGGCAATCTCGATGTGATGGCGGTGCTGGTCGAGGTCAGTGAGCATATTTTTTCCGATGAGATCAAAGTGCTGGAAAACCTCGGCAAGAAGATTCAGGCCGAAATCAAGGATATGCTCGGGGTCACCTGCAAGGTGAAACTGGTGGAACCCCGGAGCATCCAGCGATCCGAGGGCAAGGCCCAACGGGTGGTCGATAAACGGAAACTGTGAGGCAGGCGAAACCGGTCCGGCGGTGGCCAAGGAGGCCAGCGGCGGATCGGAGTTGCTGTTTTTTATTCTAATCTGGAGGGTTTCATGCGCGTAGAACAGATTGCGGTTTTTTTGGAGAATAAATCCGGCCGTCTGGCGGAAATCACAAGGATTCTGGCTGAGAACGATATTAACATTCGGGCGCTTTCCGTGGCCGACACCGCTGATTTCGGCATCCTGCGGCTGATTGTCGACAAGGTCGACCTGGCCAAGGAGGTGCTGCGCGCCGGCGGTTTCACCGTCGGCAAGACCAACGTGGTCGCGGTCGAGGTGCCGGATCGGTCCGGCGGTCTGGCCGGGGTGCTCAAAGCCGTCAACGCCGCCGGGTTGAACGTTGAATATATGTACGCCTTTGTCAACAAAAGCGGCGCCAACGCGGTGCTGATTTTTCGTTTCGAACAAATGGACAAGGCGATCGAGGTCCTGCAGGAGAACCAATTTACCCTGTTGACCGGGGAAGAGATCTGCGCTTTATAGAACGACGCAACACGAGGCTGATTGTGCTGCCGCCTTGTGCCGGCAGGGGTTGCTATACATTCATGGGTAATGAGGGGGAAACATGAACAAGGGTGTGCGACAGATGGTATGGGGAGGCGCTGCCGGCGTGCTGCTGCTGGCAGCAACGCTGTTGAGTGCGCAGGCGGGGACCATCAAGGTCGGGGCTATTTTTGCCGTTACCGGCCCAGCCTCCTTTTTGGGAGGCCCGGAGGCCAGAAGCGCTGAGATGGTGGTGGAAAAGATCAACAAGGCCGGGGGCATCAACGGCGATACCATCGAGTTGATTGTCAAGGACTCGGCCGGCAGCTCGGAAAAGGCGGTTTCCTTTGCCAAGCAGCTGATCGAGGAGGATAAGGTGGTGGCGATCATCGGCCCGTCCACCTCCGGTGAATCCATGGCGGTCAAGAAAATCGCCGAGGAAGGCAAGACCCTGCTGATCAGCTGTGCCGCCGCCGAGGTGATCGTCGATCCGGTGGCCAGCTATGTGTTTAAAACACCGCAAAAGGACAGCTTTGCCGCCCAGAAAATTTTTACCGAGATGCAGCGGCTCAAAATAGGCACCATCGCCATCGCCGCCGGCAACGACGGTTTCGGCAAAGCCGGCAAAGAGCAGTTGGAGAAGATGGCCCCCACCTTCGGCATCAAGGTGGCGGCCTCCGAGACCTATGACAGCAAGGCCACCGACTTAAGCGCCCTGGTGGCCAAGCTCAAGGCCGATCCCGCCATCGGGGCGGTGATC
>CAIMMA010000179.1 GCA_903842475.1 uncultured bacterium | reverse complement strand
CCACCCCCCCAATCCCAAACCATACCCCATCGGCAGGCCAATCCCCCAGTAGGCCAGCAGGATCAGCAGCAGCGGGATTCGGGTGTCCTTGCAGCCCCGGAGGATGCCGCTGCAGTTCGCCTGCAGCGCGTCCGGCAGCTGAAAAATTGCCGCCAGGCAGAGCAAGGCGGCCGCCAGTTTTCGCACCCCCGGGTCCGGGCTGTAGAGCGCAGCGATTGCAGGGGCAAACGTCAGGATCAGCAGACAGGTCAGGAGGGCGCCGCCGAGCGCCAGCCCGAGCCCCGTCAGGACAATCCGCCGCAGTCGGCGGATCCGTTTTTTGCCGATGGCATAGCCGATGCGCACGGTCAGGGCCGTGGCCAGGCTGTAGGGCAGCATGTAGAGCAGCGAGGTGAAATTGAGCGCGATCTGATGGGCGGCCACCACCCCGGCGCCGAGTTTGGCCACAAACAGGGCAATCACCGCAAAGATCGAGCATTCGATGAACAGGGCGATCCCCATCGGCAGGCCCAAGCGGAGGAACGGGCCGAGGTTCCATGCCGATCGGTCAAGCGACGGCGCGAAAAGACGGTCGGAGCCGGCAAGCCGGCTGCGCTGCAGGAGGGTCGCCATGAAGAGCAGCATGGCCAGCAGCGACAGCGAGGTTGCCCAGCCGCAGCCGACGCCGCCCAGGGCCGGGAGGCCGAGTTTCCCGTAGATGAGGACATAATTGGCCAGGATGTTCACCACCAGACCGAAGAATCCGGCGAACATGGAGAGTCGCGGTCGGGCTAGGCCGTCGCCGCCGTTGCGCAGGGCGAGAAAGACCCCGCCCACCGGTAGGCCCCAGGAAATGGCGAACAGATACCTTCCGGTAATCGGGATGACCTCGCTGCTTACTCCCAGCCAGACCATGGCGGGTGTCATCAGCCAGAGTACCGGCATCAGGAGGAGACCGGTGATCAGGCCGATGCCCATGCCCTGGCGGATGGCTTGGCGGACCGCAGACCGATTGCCCCGGCCATGGGCCTGGGCCACCAAGGGGGTGACGGCGTTGAGCAGACCGACCATGAACAGGAAAACCGGAAAAAATATCGAGCTGCCGACCGCCACCGCTGCCAGATCAACCGCACCGACCCGTCCCGCCATCACCGTATCGACAAAGCCCATGGAGGTCTGGGCCAGCTGCGCCAGGACGAGCGGCCCGGTCAGCCTGAGAAGGGCGGCCGCCTCGTGGCGCAGGAGCAGGGTGGTTTTCATGGGGCCATGCCGGGGGAGCGCCGGGGTCAGCCGCGATCCGCCCCCTCCCGATGCCGCCCTTGCCGTTTGGTCAGGTTCTCGGCGAGGTTGTGGCGTTGGTCCGGCTGACAGCTGACATGGGCACTGATCGACGGCGGCAACACCCTCCCCTTGATCACCAGGATATCGGCGGCCAGGCAATCGGCCACCTCGGTCCGGTCCCGCCCTTGCTGTTCCGCCAGGTAGCGGAACAGCAGTTCGGCCAGGCGCGGCAGCCCGATCTGCCAGGTGGCGCGGGTTT
>CAIMMA010000178.1 GCA_903842475.1 uncultured bacterium | reverse complement strand
TCGTCGGCGGGTTTGAACGCCGGATCTTGGTCCTTGCCGATCTGCAGCGGGATTTCGCTGGTGAGGGTGGCGATCATCCGGTTGAGCTGTTTGGGGGTGAGGTGCTCGACGGTCTCGTCCAGGAGCTCATCGGAAACCTGGGTGATGACCTGGTGGTAGAGCTGTTCGCCAAACAGCCCTTTGAATTTCTGGGAAATGATATTGCCCAGGGCCAGCCCTTCCATGGAAGCCAGTTGGGCCCCTGCCTGCTGCGCCACCTGGGTTTGCTGCTCCTTGCTGAGGAGCTGCTCGTATTGTCCGAGCATGCGGTTGAAGGCCGTAGCGTCGACCTGGGGGCCGCTCAGTATCTGGTCGCCGGTTCCTGGCGCCGCTCCAGCCTGTTGCGTGAGGAAGTTGGTGATCAGATCATTGCGTTGCTGCGGCTTCAGTTGGTGCAGGGTTGAACTGAGCATCGCATCGGCGACCGGCGTGGTCGGCAGGGAGGCAACCAATTGAGCCAGCAGGGTGGGATCGAGTCCCGATAAGGTGGTGGCCGAAGCCTCTATCTCGGCTTTCCGTTTACCGAAATCGGTTTCTTTGCTCAGGTTCTGCAGCACTTCGATGACCGCCTCGGTGAGCCCTTCGGATTGCTGAGATGGCCCGGAGGCGGCGGGAAGGCGGTTGATCAGCTCCTGGACCAGTTCTGGAGATATGCTTTGCAACGAACCTTGTTTGCCGGTATTTCCCAGAATGAAATTAGCGATTTCCTCGTCGCTGATATCGAGTCCCGAACCGATCATCTCCTCTCGCACCACCTGCTCTCCGTTGTGAACGGCTACGTATCGTTTGGTGTCAACGGTGATTGTATCGATCCCGGCTCGTGCCAGGCTTGCGGCCATGGGTTCGGCCAGTTCTTTGGTGCCAAGAAACTCGGAGAGCATTTGGACGAATTTGACACAATCGGCCGAATCGAAGGTTGGGTGAAAGGTGAACGAATGAATTTTTAATCGGCCCCAAAGAGCGATCAATCCTTGAATCTGAGGTCGTTTTTGATCTTTATCGGGCAAATGCTCGCCACAGACGAGAAGTTTTTGATCGGCAAAGGCAATATTGACCGAGTCGTCCGTTCCATTGGCCAGCAGGGCTTTGAAGGCTTGGAGAACAAAATCGTTGCTGCGATGCACCTGGGGATTGGAGGCGGGATAGAGGCGCATCGTTCTGAGGGCGGTATATAATCTGACCGGGAAATCAAGCAGAAGGTTAGCCCGTTCCGGAGTGAGAGAATCCGCTGGATTGCTCATGGTTGTTGGCCTTTCAAGGTAAACCTTTGGGCAAGAGCCGTGTCTTGAGTGTCGGTAAAGTGAGGGGGCTGGTCGATGCAGCTGGATGGGTATTGCCGGCCGTCCTGTCCCCCCGTCGGCCGTTGCACCGAGGGGGCAGCGCTGTCACCCCTTTGCGGGTTTGGACCGGCAAGGCAGAGGTTCGTGCAGACCGGGTAAGATTGATGGTGAGATTTCGGCATGATTCCTGGTCATCGGCAGTCGGGGTGAAAATGCTATATAGAGATAATCAAATGGTATCACACAGTTTTCCTGGAAGTCAAGAGGGACGAGGCTTTTGGGTGGTTTATTGCCTGTCCCTGCGACGGCGGGCAAGCTGAAAAAATCCGGATAGGTTGTCTTGCTTATTCCGTGTCAGGATGCTGTTCTGGGATGGAGTGGGGTGGGCTGTACGGTTGAATCAGGGCATGGTTGAGCAACACCTGCACCACCGCATTGACCGGCAGGCCGACCACATTGCTGCAGGAACCGGTTATGGATCGAATCAGAAAGGAGCCTATGCCTTGAATACCATAGGCGCCGGCTTTGTCCATGGGTTCGCCCGAATCGACATAGGCCTGGAGCACCTCGACGGCAAAGGTGTCGAAGGTAACCAGCGATGTGGCCGCCTCTGCTTCCTTGATGTTCCGATGCCGCAGGATGACGGCAAAGCCGGTTATGACCTGATGGGTCTGTCCTTGCAGGGCTTGCAGGGTGCTCAGCGCTTCTCGGCGGTCGCGGGGTTTGCCGAAGATCGTCTGGTCCAGATCCACCACGGTGTCGGCTCCGATAACACAAGCTTCGGGGTGGGTAGTGGCGACTTGTTCGGCTTTGGCGGCTGCCATCCGTCGAGCAAAAGCCACCGGAGCCTCCCCGGCCTCCGGGGTTTCGTCGATTGCAGCTGGTATGGTCTGGTGAGGCAGGCCGAGCAGGGAAAGGAATTCCTGCCGACGCGGTGAGGCCGAAGCCAGGATAATGGGACAGTTGGCGATAAACATATCAGGGGCGTACTCGTGATTGAAAGATAGGCGGAGCGTAATAGATCGTTTCGAGAAACAGGCCACAGGCCGGAGCGGTGAGCCCGGCTTTGGAGCGGTCTTGGGCTGATAGAATGGCGGCCAGTTCTTCCTCGGGACGTTTGGACTGGCCGATTTCGATGAGCGTTCCGGCGATGATGCGTACCATCTGGCGAAGGAAGCCATCACCGGTGATCCGGAGCGACCAGCAGTCGGCTTCGCCCAACTGTGGGAAACAACAGACATTGAAGAGCGTGCGGACCGCTCCGCGTCCCCCGAGGATGTTCTTGTCGCGGGATCCGGTGCGTTCAAAGCTGGAGAAATCGTGGGTGCCGACAAGACCGGCGAGTGCTGTCGCCAGGCGGCGGTGATCAAAGAGGCCCGGCAGATGGGCTCGATGCAGTCGGGTGGCCGGCAACTGAACCTCACCGGTGAAAAAATCATACCGATAGGTTTTGCCTTGCGCATTGTAGCGGCTGTGAAAGGAGAGCGGCGCCTCTTCGGCACAGAGGATACGGATATCGCCGGGGAGCATCGAGTTGATACCTTTGAAAAAGGCCACCACCGGTATGGTTGTCTGTGTGCGGAAATGGGCGACCATGCCCAGGGCATGGACGCCGGTGTCTGTTCGGCCGGCACTGTGCAGAGTGATCGGCTCGTTGCAGAGGCGCGTCAGTTGCTGTTCAATCGTCCCTTGAACGGTCTTCCCCTGTTGTTGCCGCTGCCATCCCAGATAGTTGCCGCCGTCATAGGCGATCAAGAGCCGGATGTTACGGTGCATCAGGGGAAAAGCGGCGCTCCCATCAGTCCGGTGGTTTCCGGGAAGCCGTTCATCAGGTTCATGTTCTGGACGGCCTGGCCCGAGGCCCCTTTGACAATGTTGTCAATCGCGGACATGATGATCACTCGGCCGGTGCGCGGGTCGGGCTGCAGGGAAATATCACAACAGTTGGAGCCGCGGACATACTGGGTGGCCGGGGGTGTGCCGGCCGGCAGCACCCGGACGAAGGGTTCAGCGGCGTAGGTGGTTTCGTAGAGCGCTTGCAGATCGGTGCAGTTGCCTGCGGTGGTCAGCGAGGCATACATGGTGCTCAGGATGCCACGGGAAACCGGCAGGAGATGCGGAGTGAAGCTGACGGTCACCGGCTGGCCCGCGGCGATGCTGAGTTCCTGCTCGATTTCCGGGATATGGCGATGGGTCCCGCCCACCTTGTAGGGCCTGAAACCGTCGGCGACCTCACAGAACAGGGTGCCGACGCTGGCCGCTCTGCCGGCGCCGGAGGTTCCGGACTTGGAATCGATGATCAGGGTGGACGGATCGATCAAACCAGCCCGGAGCAGCGGCGTCAGCGCCAGGATGACCGAAGTCGGATAGCAACCGGGATTAGCGGTCAGGCTTGCGGTCCGAATCTGATGACGGTAGAGCTCCGGAAGACCATAGACCGCGGCGGCAAGCAATTGCGGGCTGGTATGTTCCTGGTACCAGGCCTCGTAGACCGCGGGGTCATGGATCCGATAATCGGCACTGAGATCGACCACCTTCTTCCCCGCGGCCAGCAGCTGCGGGACCATATCCATGGCGGTCTTGTGGGGGACGGCGGTGAAAAAAAAGTCGGCTCGTCCGACGAGTTCCTCGACCGTCAGGTTTTCGCAGCGGATATCGACTCGTTTGCGCAGATTGGGAAACACTTCGGCAAGTGGCAGACCCGCATACTGCCGTGAGGTGGCAACGGTGAGGCGAATTTCGGGATGGCCTGCCAGAATCCTTGCCAATTCGACCCCGGTGTAGCCGGAGGCGCCAACAATGCCAACATGCAACATGATATTTTTCCTCTTCGATCACCAATGGTGGCGCTACGCGCATTTTGTAATAAAAAAAGGGAATAACGAAGCGTTCGTTATTCCCTTGGCGAAAAAATTGCTGGGTATAAATCTTGGCGACCAGCTCCGATAAATTGCGAGTTTATCGTTTAGAGAACTGGAAGCGGGCGCGGGCGCCACGCAGGCCATATTTTTTACGTTCCTTGGCGCGGGGATCACGGGTCAGCAAACCAGCCCTTTTCAGCGGGATGCGCATCTCCGGGTTGATTTCCTGCAGCGCTCTGGCGATACCGTGGACCAAGGCATCGATCTGCGCAGACTTGCCGCCGCCTTTTACCGTGGCCTGGACATCATACTGATCGAGAGTTTCGGTAACAGCAAAGGGCTTAGCGACCTTGGGCTCGAAAAAAATGTTACCGAAGTATTCATTCAGCGGCATTTTGTTGATAGCGAGCTTACCGCTGCCGGGGGTAACCCAGACTCTGGCTATTGCTGTCTTACGTCTGCCGGTAGCGTATGTCTGTTCCTGGGGCATATTTTTGTACTCCGTTATCAAAGCTCGAGATTTTCAGGTTTCTGTGCCTGATGGGGATGATCCGTACCGGTGTAAACTTTCAGCTTTTTTAATTGAGCCCGGCCAAGTTTATTCTTCGGCAACATGCCTTTTACGGCTATACGGATGAGTTCTTCCGGTTTTTTGCTCAAAAGGTCACGGGCGGTCTGGGACTTGATACCACCGGGATATCCGGTATGATGATGGTACATTTTGTCATCCCACTTGTTGCCGGTGAGATGAATTTTTTCGGCATTAACGATGATAACGAAATCACCGTTGTCCTGGAAGTTGCAGAAGGTGGGTTTGTGCTTGCCACGCAAGCGGCGGGCAATTTCCGTTGCTATGCGTCCAAGAACCTTGCCGTCGGCGTCGGCTACGAACCATTTGCGATCAATTTCATTTACCGGCGTATAATAGGTTTTCATTCTCTGCGCCTCAGCACTTAAAAAAAAAAGGCTCGAACAGAGTTCCGAACCTTGGAGTCTCTTTTGGAGCGGGAAACGAGATTCGAACTCGCGACTTCAACCTTGGCAAGGTTGCACTCTACCACTGAGTTATTCCCGCTTTGTTATTTCCGTAACAGCGGCCGACTCTAACAAGCTCGGTGGGTGTGTGTCAATAAAAAATTTTAACTCCTGAACGTTTTCCCTGCGAGCCTGACCGTGAAAAGACAAAGTACACGGAATCGGGAATAGTTGCCAGTCAGGATTAAATCGAATAGTATGCAGGAATTATTTGGTTGTGATTTTATATTGTTGCCTTGCCTTACAACTTTTTATTCCAGGAGTGGATCCTGCTGCCTTCTCCGTTGACGATGAAAATGTGGATCCTGTTTGTACATCAGGTATTGAGCCCGTCGGTAAAATTGACTACAGTCTAGCATCGTTTGCTGAGTGCCCTCCTTTGAGCGCTTTTGCACTTCTTAAAAATAAGAACTCAACACTTGATAGTGAGGGGCAGGCTTATGGCAGAACGCGCCACCCGGAAATCGTCTTTGCAGCGCAAAACCAAAGAAACCGATATTCAACTCGTCCTCACCCTGGATGGGACGGGGCAGTCGCTCATCCATACCGGCGTTGGTTTCATGGATCACATGTTGACCCTATTCGCGGTTCACGGCTTTTTCGATCTGGAAATCGCAGCTAAAGGGGATCTCGATGTCGACGACCACCATACGGTCGAAGATCTGGGGATCTGCCTGGGTATGGCTTTTGCGCAGGCCTTAGGCGACAAGAGCGGCATCTGCCGTTACGGCCATGCCTATGTTCCCATGGATGAAACCCTGGCACGGGTCTGCGCCGACTTTTCCAATCGACCCTTTCTGCAGTACCAAGTGGCGGTAACCGAGGCCAAAATCGGGACGTTTGACCCCCCGCTGGCGAAAGAGTTTCTCCGCGCGTTTGTTCTCCATGCGGGTTTGACCCTGCATGTTGATCTGATCCATGGGGAAAACGGGCATCATATCCTTGAGGCCGTTTTTAAGGCATTGGGGCGGGCCCTGGCGATTGCTGCCGGCACAAATCCAAAGGTAAGCGGTCAACTTTCCTCTAAGGGAGTGCTTTGAAACTGTGCCGATTGTGGTAATAATAGATCGCAAAATGAGGTGCAAACCTTTGCGGGCCGGCCGGAGAGCGTGTCTGCTCGGCGGTGACCGTGGCGACCATGATCTTAGATAATCAAGAACAACACATAAGGAGAAGCAGGGTGACGGTACTATCAAAAGTTAGAATTGGGTTGGCTGTGGGTTGTTGCATGGTTGCGGCAGGTTGCGCGGAACAAGAAGGGCTTGCCCCGGTGGCTCCCCCGGAACCTGAGATTGCCATCTCTTGTATCGCCGTCATGCCGGTCCAAGTCATTGTCGACGTCGACAATGCGATGTCTCAGGCTGATGAAAAAAGGTTGCAAGACGGCAGACAGGTCATGGATGGTCTGCTTAAACAGCAGTTGGCCGATACTGTGAAGGCTCGTTTTATCCCCGAAGGGCAGGTGCAGGGTAAAGGGCAGGCCAATGCGCAGCAGCTTGCCGGCCGTGCCAAGTGTAATGCCGTCCTGGAAACCACCCTCAGTCGCTACCAGGAGCGGGTCGGGAACCAGTACGGCGTTCAGGATTCGGCGGCGGTGACTTTTGCTTACAAACTCTACGAAGTCAGCAGCGGCAGAGTGCTCTGCCATGGTCGATTCGATGAGAAGCAGCAGCCGCTCATGGATAATCTGTTGACACTCCCCAAGACGAAAAGCCGAGGACTGGGCTGGTTGTCCGCCGAGGAATTGCTGCGGGACGGGATGCAGGAACGGTTGGGGCAATGCCTTTACCTTGAGGGCAAATAACAGACGTGCGCCCGTCCGGCGGTTTTTGATGTGCAAATGCGCAAAGCGTTGAACCGCCGGGTAGGTCGGGCCATGCACGATTATTCCATGCTGGCCGACGGCGATCAGGTTCTGGTCGCCGTCTCCGGCGGAATCGATTCCCTGGTGCTGGCCTGGATACTGGTCGCATGGCGGCGTAAAGCTCCCATAGACTTTGGGCTGCGGGCTGTGCATGTCGACATGGAATCAAGCGGGGGGGCCGTCGGCGACAGCGCCCGGAGCATTGCTTCGATGCTGCATGCGTTCGGTCTTGAACTCACCATCCTGCCCGCCCTGTGGCGGCCGGACCCGCAAGTTATGCAATCCGGTGCGCCGGGGCACGATTTCTGTTTTCAATGCGCCCGGTCCCGGCGGACCCAACTGTTTGATCACGCCCGCCAATGCGGCTGCAATAAAATCGCCTTCGGCCATCACCGGGACGACATCATCGAAACCTTCTTACTCAATCTGATCTGTGCAGGAAACATCAGCACCATGTCGCCCCGCCAAAATCTTTTCTCCGGACGATTGGCCCTTATTCGTCCGCTCGCTTATCTTGAGAAAACGCAGATTGAAGGGCTTGGTCGCGACCTCGGCCTGGAACCGGTCCGTTCATCCTGTCCCCTCTCGGAAAAAACCCGGCGACGAGACATGCACCAGTTGGCGGAACAAATCTATCAACAAATTCCAGGCGCCAAGGAGCATATCTTTGCAGCGCTCGGCAATGTCCGCTGGGAATATCTGCTCAAGCAGACCGGCGGCGGCCGTCCCTGATGCAGACCGGTAACGACTGCCTGGTCTGCTTTCTTCGGCAGACCCTGGCCACGGCCCGCCGCAGCACCGCCGATCCGCAGGCGCAATGGCGACTGGTTGGAGAAGTGGGGGCGATGCTTGCCCACTTTGACCCCAAGATTTCGCCGCCGGAAAATGCCGTCCAGTATTATCGCCTGATCGCCGAACGGACCGGGGTGACCGATCCCTATGCCCAGGAAAAACAGGAAAGCAACACGTATGCCTTGGGGCTGGAGCAGCGGACCAGGGACCTGATTGCCAGCGAGACCGATCCCCTGCTGGCGGCGGTGCAGTTCGCCATTAACGCCAATGTCCTTGATTATGGTTCCCAGTATCGGCTCGATCGGGAGGCGGCCCTGGCCTCCTGCAAGCAACCTTTGGTTATCAATCATTACCCGGCCCTGCGGCGACAGCTTGCCAGGAAACCAACCGTACTCTATCTGGCCGATAACTGCGGCGAAATCGTCTTTGACAAGTTGCTGGTCGAGCTCCTGCTGGCAATGGGCTGCGCGGTGACCGTGGCGGTGCGGCAATCACCCATTATCAATGATGCCACCCTGCAGGACGCCCAGGACTGCGGTCTCGATCGCCTCTGCCCGGTGATCGCCAACGGCGCCGATGTGCCCGGTACGTCCTTGGGGAGTTGCAGCGAAGCCTTTTTGGAGTATTTCGCCGGGGCCGACTGCATCATCAGCAAGGGCATGGGCAATTTCGAGTGTCTCTCCGAGATCGCAGCCCCGATCTTTTTCCTGTTTACGGTCAAATGCACCACCGTTCATGCCCATCTCGCCCGCCGTTTTCCCGAATCCGGGGTGCAGATCGGATCGCCGGTGCTCCTCCAGGGGCGACCGGTCGGGCGGTAAGCAGGGCTCCATGCGGCTGGCGATCATCGCCGATATCCATGGCAATTACCGGGCGCTGCGAGCGGTCCTGGACGATATCGTTTTGTGTGGCGCGGACCGAATTATTTCGCTGGGCGATGCCATCGGGTACGGGCCCGAGCCCGAGGAGGTGGTGCAGACCTTGTTGGCGCATCAGGTGGTTTCGGTCATGGGCAATCATGAGCTGGGCCTGGTCAGTCAGGGCTATTGCAATCGGTTGCACGCCGTGGCCCGTGAATCGCTAATCCTCACCCGGGCTCTCTTGAGCCCCGAGTCCCTGGCCTGGTTGGCGTGTTTGCCGGTCGACCTGGTCTATTGCGGGGCACGATTTGTCCACGGCTGTCCGCCCCAATCAATCACGGTCTATCTGTATAACCCCAGCGATATCCGTCTGCGCCGGCTGTTTGCCTCCTATCCGGAACCCCTCTGTTTTGCCGGGCATACCCATGATTTCGGTTTTTTTGAACAACAGGGGTCGGCCTTGTCCCGCCGGGATTTGACGGTGGAACGGGTGCGGCTCGACCCCCGGAGTCGCTATCTCCTCCAGCCCGGCAGCGTCGGCCAGCCCCGCGACGCCCTCAACTGGCATGCCAAGTATATGCTCTGGGATGATGTCGTCCGAACCATCGAGGTGCGGTCCGTTGCCTATGATGTCCAGACCACCATCCGTCTCCTGGGAGAACGTCATTTTCCCGCGGTCAACGCCCAGCGGCTTTTCTGGTGAGTCCGCATTGGTCCACCGGTTATTTTGTCGCTACGCGATGTCGAATTGACAATTCGTTTATGGGCTCAGCATGCCACCTGTCTTGTTTTTAATGTTTTTTCATTGAAATCCTTCTGCATACAGGTAAGATAATCGAATTGAAAACGTTCTGTAGCAGCCTGTATCCTCCGTTGCCAAAGTATTGTAAACCGGCCAAACTTTCTGTCTTTTTCGCGCAACGGTTGCCTTGTCATTTGTATCTTTCAACCTGTATGGCTTTCGGAAACCTGCATAGGGCAAGGTTTCGATATTCAACAAATGAGGGGAATGAAAAATGAAACGTTTAATGGTTATGCTTTCCATGGTCGCGGTTTTTCTCTTTGCCACTCAGGCTGTTAGTGCGGACAAAGAGGCTATCAGCAAAAATGTGGATGAAGTTGTAGCGGCGATTAACGGTGGTAAAGCGGCTGCAAGCTTTACTCCTGATGCATACACCCCCTATGCATTTATCCTGGAGGCGGACGGTAAGCTCATTGTGCATCCAACATTGGCTGGGAAGGATCTCAAAGTTGAAGCCATGCCAATCTATGAAGCCATAAAAGTGGCAACTCCTCAAGGCGCCTGGGTTAAATACGAATGGAAAGAAAAAGAGAAAAATACCTATGTAAAGAAAACTACCAACAACCTTATTGTCGGTAGCGGGTATTAACCGTTAGAATTTAAGGCGTTGTTTGCTTTTAGGGATTCCTGACGGAATCCCTATTTTTTTGATTTACTCAAGTATAGCTATCGGTTGGCGGTCTGTTATTACGAGTGTTAATAGTTTTGA
>CAIMMA010000177.1 GCA_903842475.1 uncultured bacterium | reverse complement strand
GTTCGTACCCACGCAACCATCCTCTCTCAGCATTGAAAATGGCATCTATAAAAACAGCGGCTTAAGCCGCCGGTAAAGAAAAGCCCCCACGCTGCCGTGTCAACGAAATGATTAAACCTAATTGAATTAGGTGGGCAGTGCCCCCGCTGACGGCTGGAATTCAATAAAGATTTCCATGATTCAGCTCTAGGGCTACCCTTTTATTGCGAGTTGGCTCAATACTTCGCTGATCACCAACAGAGCAGGGGTACAACGCTTTCTTACTTTTACTATACCAGAACGTCTCGCCAGCCAAAAGAGAATCTTCAAGAAGTCAGTCTAAACCTGAAGATACTTTCTCGACCAGGCGGTCAATGGCGCATTCTTGCGCCTGTCGAAACTCGCTAAAGTCTCGATTTAAATGGACGTATTTCGCCGCCATCCGCAAACAGCCAAGCACCAGCATTTTGCTGGATGGTACAGAGCTTCGACTTAGCTTTTCACCACTTTCCAATTCTTGACGTAGCAGGGCGATGGCGGATTCCACCTCTTCCTCGGGCGCATCGCTATAAAAGGTGAATTCCTGCCCGAACAGGTGAAAGCGAACAAGACGATCCTGCATCGGAGTCAGAGGTCAGGCTCAATTGTCCTTGTCTTCAGGGGCATCACTGAACAGTGACCCCTGGATGTTGCCGTATGAGCCGCTCTTCTCGACAGGAGACCCTACTTGTTCCGTTTCCCACTGTTCGATACGATCCAGCAACCCTGCGACTCTGTTGCCAACCTCAGTTCGCTCGGTGCTCAGATGAAAGACGTTGCTTTTCAGGTCGGCGCACTCAGCATCACGTTCCTGCAAGGTCGCCTGCAGTGTATGAAAATCTGATTTCAGTTGATTGTATTTCGTCAACAGTTTATCGACAAACTCCTCCAGTCGAACCAATTCCGCATTGTTTTCCATAACGTATCCTTTAATATTTAAGTTGCCGAAAAGGTTAAAAAATCATAACCTTACGAAATTATGACAGAATGAAACAGGGTGTAACTATACAGATCGAGCCCCCTGAACGCAAGGACTTTGCTTGGAGCAGGGGAGGGGGCGTTCTTTTTTCCAAACAAAATTTATATCCGGCTGTATTCCCATGCAATGGCCCGTCCGTTTGCGTAGGGCATGTACCCGTGAAAGATACGCGGATCACCATCAAAAACCAAAGGAAGGAAAAATCGATCACCTTCCCACATCGGCAATTGGTCGAGGGTGGCGATCGGATGCCAATCGAGTTCCCCTTCCTCGTTTCTTTCTTTCAGTTTCCCTGCAAAGGCTGTAATCAAAAAAATAAAACCGAGCCAATTCTCACCTTCGGGGCCAAACCCTGTCCAGTTGATCGTGCCCCGCAACTCTAGCCTGGTGCACTCGAAACCGGATTCCTCCCGGATCTCCCTTCTCATACAGGTCATGACATCCTCGTTCGCCTTCATCTTTCCGCCAAGACCGTTATATTTACCGAGATGTTGATCTGACTCCCGGGCATTCCGATGCACCAGCAAGGTCTGTAAACCATCGGGGGAAATAATGTAACCAAGAGTGCCAATGATGG
>CAIMMA010000176.1 GCA_903842475.1 uncultured bacterium | reverse complement strand
GGGTGAGCGCAGCGGCACTGGAGGTGCTTTGCCCAGGATGCGCCGCAGGGTCGTGAGGATGGTGTCGATAAGGGTCATGGCGATACAAAAAAGGCTGCAGCGGGAAACGCTCCCCGGCTGCAGCCTCAGTGTTAGGTCATGCGCTGCAAATTAATGATCCAGCTTGATGCCCGCACCTTCGAACAGGTAGAGCAGGCCAAAACCGTACCACATGGTGTAGATCACGTAAAAGGCGAGGGAGGCGATCAACAGAAACATCTCCGCTTTGACCGATTTGGCCTCCACCTGATAGTAGTTGTAGGCCGGCTCAACCGCTTTGGTCATGCAGTTCTTGACGAATTTGGCCTGGGCGAAATTGCCCTCCTTGGTCATGCCCTTTTCCATGGCAGCCAGGGATTGATACCAGGAATAGATGGTCTGGCGTTCATTGACGCCGTATTTGGCGGTCAGGGCCTCGCCTTTGTTGTGGTACATGTCATCGGCATCTTTAAGCATGATGGTGATCATGTTGCCGAAATCGCCGCTGACCTTGACCTTGTCGCCCTCGGCCGCCGCCGTGATCTTATTGGCGGCGAACAGTTTGGCGGTCACCGCCGCTTCCTCCGGCGATTTCATCTTCAAGGAGGTGGTGAATTGCTGGCCGTTATATTTCTCCGCCTTCTTGATCTGGTCCCCTATATAGTAGGCCGATCCCTTGGACAACTGGTTGAAGAAGTTGTCGAGATAATCGAGTCCGTTAATCTTGTTGCCTTGGGTTCCCGGGAACAGCGGCATGAAAATGGCGATCAGGACCGCGAAGAAGGACACCAGCAGCAGATATCCTTGGGTTTTTAATTGGGTTGAACTTGCCATGATTAATGCACCTCCCCTGATTTCAGGACCTTAAGATTTGAGAAAAAGCACCAGAAGACCCACACCGCAAAGGTGGTTATGATGATGAAAAAGCCGACGTTGCCGATGAGGTCCACGACCGTGATAAACCCTTTGGACAGTTCGACATAGCCCATTTTCATCAGTTTTTCCGGCAGAGCGCAGACCCGGTTGAGGAAACCGGCGGAAACGGTGATCGCGTAAAAACCGCGGATGGTGGTTCCGGGGACGACTTTGGTGACGATCGAGCCGACCTGGATGCCGATCAGGGAACCGAGCAGCATGCCCATGGCCAGGGTGTAGAAAATAAAGCCATAGACCGCATACTGGCTGATGGCGGCGTAACCGGCGGTAAAGACGATCTGGAAAATGTCGGTGCCGACGGTGGTCATCGAGCTAACGCCCAGGCCGTAGACAAAGATCGGGAAGGTGAGGAAACCGCCGCCCACGCCCATGATCGAGGCCGCCATACCAACGATGAAACCGGCGATGACCAGGAAGATGGAGGAGATTTTACGGCCGCCGGGGGTGACGTTCTCGTCGAAGGTCAGCATCGGCGGCAGGTTGATACTCTGCAGGCGCTTGCCCATGGTGGGGATTTCTTCGGCGATCTTGGTGGCGCCTTCCTCAATAACCACTGCTTTAGAGCGTGACCGGAGATAGTCGTTCATCGCGTAAAAGGCCAGGAAGCCAAGGATGACGACATAGATGGAGGTGATGAACATATCGCTCAGCACCGGGTTGGCATCGTAGATCTTACGGTTGACGTAGCCGCCCAGGGTTGAGCCGGCGATGGCGCCGATCAGAAAGGTGACCGCCAGGGAAACCGAGATGTTGCCCATCTTGCGGTGGAGGACGCTGCCCATGATCGCCTTGGCGAAGATGTGGAACAAGTCGGTGCCGACCGCCAGGATACCTTTGACGCCGGCGCTCATCAGGGCCGGGGCGATGATGAAACCGCCGCCGGCGCCGATGCAGCCGGTGATCAGGCCGGCACAGACGCCGACCAGAACGGAGGCGCCGAAGATGAGGTTAGTGTAATGGGACGGCCCATAGGCTGTTTTGCCACCGATGAAGCCGGGCAAGGCCTGGCCGATCGCATCGGCAAAGGCGATGCCGCCTAGAAAAATGGGAATGAGCAGCAGGCCCAGAACCAGCAGCCGTTTACGGCTGTGCATGATGTTGTTGGACATCTCCAATTCCCAACTCGCCTGGGCCTTGGCCCCGGCTACCATGAATTGGTTCAGATCACGAAAAAACTTCATTTTTTCCTCCTTTCTGTTGTCGATGAAAAACTAGCACTTTAGTTTATAAGAAGGTCTCCGCGGTCAGCCCGGTCGAACCATGTCTTTTTTGATCTGCGCCATTTCGATTTTTTCCTGCTGCACCCGCTTGCGCTCATAGGCGGCGTTGAGTTTTTCAAACAGGAGGTCGAGTTCCATGGGTTTCATCAGGTAATCAAAGGCCCCATATTTGATGCCGTTAATACCCGATTCCACCGAGGCGTGACCGGTGAGCATCACCACCTCGGTCATGGGCGCCATTTTCTTGATCTCGCGCAGGGTCTCGATCCCATCACGTCCCGGCATTTTGACATCGAGCAGCACGACATCGTAGATTTTCTTGGCAATCATCTCCAGGGCGGTGTCGCCATCCGGGGCGGTCTCGCATGCAAGATCGCGCTTGGCCAGCCGTTTGGAGGTCATTTCCCGGAATTCCTCTTCATCATCAACGATCAGAACGGTATAGAGTGACATGGTCGGTTCTCCTTTTCTTGCTGTTTTATGGTTGAAACGTGGAGCGTGCAGAACTCGCGCCCCGTTTTTTGCTGTTTTCTATTGGTTGAACATGGTCGGTGGGATTCCCCTGGAAAATTCCCGGAGCGAGCCTGGTCGGTATGGAGGTGATGCGTAGCGCCGATCTCAACAGCTGTCCCGGTAACGCCGTGTCGAGGTGGGGGATCCTCGGGTACGGGTTGAACACTCCGTTGCTATCTGCGCTGCGCACCATCGCCATGATCAAAACTGGTAACCGACAGGCGCTGCGGGCCAGGGGACGAGCCGCCTTTGGTGGCTGCCATTGTCTGTTGAGGTTCTGGTGCGGTTTCGCCATGGTGGTTCCCTTGCTCACTCGTTCAGATACTGATCGAGGTTGATGGGCCGATCGGTTGCAAAGGCATAGACCGGGGTGGTCCCGTTGACCATTTTCCTGAGCAGCTTTTCCGGTTCCAGGTCAACCGTCTCTTTTTGGAGGAGAAAGATGATATCCGGACGGAAGGTGATGATCTTCAGTTCGATATTCTTGTCGTACCTGACAAAATCAAAAATATAGGGGGTCCGTTTTCGCAAACGGTACAGCGCCCAGATAATCTCGCTGGTGACGGCTTGGGGAACCGCCTCCTCCGTCAGGATAAACAGGATTTTTTTGTTGTTGCCCTGGAGCAGCCGATCGGGAATGGGGATGTTGTGACGGATGAGATGCTGGATGAGATCATGCGAACGAATCAGGAGTTTGCCGTGGTGATTAATGACCGGGACAACGCCTTTTTCAATCCATTTGCCAAACCGCTCGACCGAAACGCAGCAGATATTCGCCGCCTGTTCCAGGTCGAGATATTCAAGGTCGTTGGGCGTCGCTGATTTTTTGGGTTCGTTCGTCATGGTCTTTTAAGTCTCTCGGAGTCTTCAACCGGATGTGAACATGCTGACACCTTTGATATTGCAGAACCGGGGCCAGTTAGGAATAACGGCGCGTGAAAATAAATTTATATGTAATAACAGTATCTTGTTTTCTTGCTGCGGCTATGGGGAAAAGGCGGAACCAACTGTTGGGAATGGAAATGTGTGTAGAATTGGTGACGAAAGAGGGCTTGGCTTGTCTATCTTGCTTGTTTCACAACATTTTTCAGGATGTGTAGCGCGGGTGACAAGGCCAACGGTGTAGGGGTGTTTGTGTACTATCGGTAATGGTTTTGCTCGGGAGGGAAGCGGGGCGATTCCGGGGGCGATCCGTCAGATCACCCCCGGTGCGCCGGTTATTTTTTCCAGGGGAGTTTGAAGGTAAAGAGGGCGCCGCCTTCCGCCTTATTCTCCACCGTGATGGCGCCGCCCAGCTTATGGGCAATATCGCTGCAGATCGAGAGCCCCAGGCCGGTCCCCTTGCCGGGGTCCTTGGTGGTGAAGAAGGGGTCCCAAATTTTTTTCAGCACCTCAGGCTTGATCCCGGGTCCGTTGTCCCCGATCCGGACATGGATCTCAGTGGGGGTTCGCACGGTGCTGATATCGATTTGGCCGCCGGAGCCGACGGCATCCAGAGAATTTTCAATCAGATTGAGCAGGGCCTGCTGCACCTGGGCGCCATCGGTCCTGATCGTGGGCAGGTCATCGTCGAACTGGAGATTGAAGGCGATGCTGTTGCTGCTGGCCTCGCTTTCGAGAAAGGACAGCGTTTCCCGGATGAGTTCATTGATCTGCACATCATACTCGGTACTGATTTTCCGTGAGAATCCCAGCAGACGATGGGTGATGGTGCCGGCACGGTTGACATGGTGTTTGATCTTGCCCACCGATTTTTGGTATTCCTCCATGTGGGTGATGCTGCCGGCCTGCTCTTCCTGAAGGAGTTCCTCGATCCAGCCGGCCTGCATCTGGATCAACTGGAGGGGATTGTTGATTTCATGGGCGATGCCGGCGGCCAGTCGACCGATGTTGGCCATTTTTTCGATATGGGCCATCTGCTGATCCAGGGCGGTCTGCTCCTGCTCGGCCTTTTCCACCCGGGAGACTATGAAATTACTGATAAAGATAGAAATGAATAGAAACACGGCGGCGGTGGCGGCAACGATGAAATAGATCCGGTCGCGGTATTTATAATACCCTCCCAGGGAGTCGGTGATCCGGGTTTTGAGGACCAGCAGCCAGGTGTTGCCGTTGAGCCATTTGCTGGCGTAGAGAAAGTCGCCGTCGGTGACAATATCCGTGCCGGAGTGATGCTTGAGCCTGCTGATTTCCATGGCGTTCAAGGCGGTGGCCTTTTGCAGGCTCGGCGTCTGGAATTCGCCGTTGGAGTTGAGGATGAACGCATCGCCGTTGGGTCCGATCTGGGCCGTGAGGAGCAGGGAATTGAAAATAGCGGAATTGATGGTTGCTCGCACCACGTAGGTTTTAACCGGATTGGTGAGGGCGATCACGAAATGGGGATAATTGCGGTAGCCGGTGAAGACATCGCTCACATAAATACCGCGCACCAGCACCTCGTTGAACCAGGGGACCTCTTTGTAATTCTTGTCCTTGACCTTTTCATGGTACGGACCGACATAGGCGAGCTGTTTGCCGGTGTTGTCGATCAGCTGGAGGTCGACGAATTCGCCTTCTTTGCCTTCCTTGGAGATGGCGAGAAATAATTTTTCAAGATTTTCGATGCTTTGCAGGTGCTCAAGCGGATAGAGCTCGATCAGGGTCGAGAGGAAATTGATCTGCCCCTGAAGAAAAGTGCTGATGACGTCATTGCGGTGTTCCACCACCTGCCGGGCCGTGATTTCAATGTCATTGATCGAGAGTTGTTTGAAATTATAGATCGAGGCCGAAGCGATGATGATGATGGGGATAATGCCGCAGGCAAAGAAGGCGGTGGCCAGGAGTTTTTTTAACCGGAGGTATTTTTGGGTCATTTCGCGCATGGCAGTGTCTCTGGCGGCAGTACTTGGTTGTTTGTCAATGGATAACGGCGCCGTCCTTTCCGGGGTTGATCCGAGAAGGGCGCCGTCCTTGTTGTCTTGAAGCCGACCACGGACGACTGATTATGGTCGAGCCGTTGCGGCGTTTGCCGGAATGTTGGCATGGACCTTTTTTGCTGGAGGCGCAATCAGTTGTCCTTCTTCTTTTTCAGACGAATGCCGATCGCCAGCCCGATAATGATGGAGCCGATGATCACAATGAGAATAATCAGGTTCTGCATAATGCCCCTCTTGGGTAGATGTTTTCAGGGTGGACAGGTACACGTAACTGCAAGGGCTGATGATCGATCGGCTCCGGTCAGGCCGCTTGCTGCAGCAGTGACACGCACAAGCGGGCCGATGCCGGGGCTCAGACGGTCTGGCCCGGTGGTGCCGAAAGTTTGTAGTTACCGGCGACGAAATTTTCCGCCACCCAGGCCACGCTTTCCTCGGTGGTCATGAGCATATCAAGCTGCCGGGTGAAAATCAACAGGCGGCCAAGGATGTCCATCCGGCTTTCAATATAGGATTTTGGATATTTCTGCAGACGGGCGTCCACCTTGTCCGCCTTGACATTGACTCTGAATCCTTCCTGCTCGAGGATCAGGGCAATGGCCTTGACCCGCCGGTTTTTGCGGACGTTGTCGGCCGCGCCGCCCTTGAAGGTAAAGGTAATGTAATTTTTATTGATGGTATCGCCGCAATAGGCATCGATGACGCTGTAGTGATAGCCCACCCGCGAACTGAAATTGAGGTACTTGTCGGCAATGATCGCATAGCTGCGATCGCCGAAGCGCTCACCAACATGGCCGGGGGCAAAGGACTGCTCCTTGATCACCGACAGCAGCCCGGAAAAATTGACCGGCCTGGGGTCAAGGCCATGTACGTCTTTGTTTAGCATGCCGTGCAGCAGGGCGAGAAAGGGGGCGGAAACGATCTGCTCGATTTTAACCGTGTTCCATTTGCCCGCCGCGCCTTCTTCCAAGCCGTTACCCAGATCGATCAGGTGGATGTCCATGGGCAGGGCGGCGTCGAGCTTCATCGACCAGCCATGAAATTTGGAGGCCAGATCGCTGATCTGAAACATTTCCTTGTAGGAATATTCGTGGCAGAAACGGGCGAGATCGTGCAGGGTTCTGCAGCCCTCCGGGGTGAACTCCGGCGCGTCGGGATTCACCAGGTTCAGGGGGATGACATATTTGGCGATGCGCTGGAGCTGGTCATGGACCGGAGTGCCGATCATGTGGGCCGTATCCTTGGTGACGGCATCGAGGAGACCGGTGACTTTGCCCTCATAGACTCGTCCCGTATAGGCGTCGACGGTGATTTCCATGCCCGGTGGGATCAGCGTCAGGGCCGGCTGGGAGCTGATGATGGTCGGCACGTTGAACTCTCGGGCCAGCGCCGCCATGTGGCCGCTGACACTCCCGGCCTCGACGATAATGGCCCCGCAGGTCCGCATGACCACCACGTATTCCGGCGAACTGTGGCGGGCGATCAGCACGCCGCCCGGAGGGAAATTGGCCAGGTCGTCCACGGACAGGACATGGCAGGCCGGTCCGGTGCCCACGCCCTGGCTGGCGATCTCGCTGCGCTCGACGATCAGCCGGTAGCCTTCCAGGGGCGGAGCCTTGAGCAGGCAGAAATTTTTGGAGCTCTGGATCTTCAGGGGCCGTGCCTGCAGGATCATGAGGGTGCCGTCGGGGGCCAGGGCCCATTCGACATCCTGGGCGCATTTGTAATGGCGCTCCAGGGCCGCACCGTATCCGGCCAGCACCCGGATCTGATCGTCGCTGAGGCAGGGGGCGGCCTGCAGCTCCAGAGGGACGGTGGTTTCCGCAACCCCTCCGGCCTGGTTGAGCACCAGTTGCACCGGTTTGGTGGCCACGGTTTTTTCGAGCAGAACCAGGTCCGCATCTTTGGAGACGGTATAACTGTCAGGAGTGACCACGCCGTCAACGGCATAGGGGTCCCAGGCCCCAGACGGCGTTAATCAGGATGTGCTCGTTGGTGATATCGTAGGGATGACGGGTATAGAGCACGCCGCTGGCCCGGGAATCCACCATTTTGAGGCAGGCCACGGCCATGGCCAGATCTTCGTCATACACCCCCTTGGAACTGCGATAGGCGATGGATCGGGCCGAATACAGACTGGCGATGATGGCTTTGTAGGCCTCGCAGATTTCGCCGCGGGTGACGCCCAGGAGCGTCAGGTACTGGCCGGCATAGCTCAGATCGCCGTCCTCCCCCACCGCGCTGCTGCGCAGGGCGAGCAGGACATGCTGGTCGGCCCCCCAGAGGCGATTGCACGCCGAGAGAATCTCTTCCTCCAGGCCGGCGGGCAGCGGCTTGGCCTTGATCAGTTCAAGGGTTTCGGCGCTCAGGCTGTTGAGCAGATCGACCTCGTTGACATAGATGAGGTTTTTTTGCTTGATGATGGCTTCTTTCAGGTCGTTGTAGGCAAAAAAATCGTTGAAACCCTTGGTGGTAATCGCAAAGCCCTCTGGCACGGGAATCTGGAGATGGTTCTTGATTTCACCGAGGTTGGCGTTTTTGCCTCCGGCCCAGTCGGCATCCTTGAGGGTGATCTGTCCATAGGGCATGACCGCGTGCGGTGCCTGTTCCGCCTTGCGCTCTTCGATAATAGCCTTGATGTTGTCGTGGATCGCTTCCAGCGCCCCGTAGAGTTCGCGGTATTTGGCGCCCGACATGACGTTGAGCGATTTGACCATCTGAAAGGAATGCTTCAGGGCTTTGCTGAGCTGATTGTTGATGTAGGAAAGACCAAAGACCTGCTCCCCTTTGAGCTTTTCATCCATGTCGGACAGGGCGCCGAGAAGTTCGGAGTTGGCCGCCAGCAGTTCTTTGAACAGCGTATAGCGGAAACGGAAGAGGGCGTTCATCTCCGAAGGGTTATCGGCGGGATCAGCCCCTTTCTTGGTTGAGAGGTCTTTAAAGAGCTGTCTGAGATTCTCGAGAATGGTGGACATGGCATCTTCCTGAGACTAGGGTTCGTTTCGCTCGAGGGCTCGGGTGCGGTCGAGCGGAAAGCTTGTACGGAAGCGGAAGTCGTTCACCGGGGCCGGCTCTTCCGGTCGATTTCAATAACCGCTGCCCACGACCAGGCGATTATTGGTTTTTCGTACATATGTGTGTTTTTGCGCTCCCTTCCAGAGATAGGTCACCCAAGTGCCCTCGGTGGTCGCCTGCTGCAGGGCCTTGTAAATAGGTTCCCCTTTTTCCTGGAGCAATTCTCCGGCGAGATGCGGGTGGACCAGCAGTTTGCCGTCCGTATCCATGATGAAGACATAGGGGGTGAAGGCGTCCGCTCCGAAACTGGATGCTGCTTTGCCCTTATTGATCGCCGCCACAACTCCGTCGACATTGTTTTTGATAGCGGCGATATCCGCGGCCTGGAGTCCGCTTGCCAGGAGGAGGACGGCGATCAAGGAAAGCATGCAAAAAAAACGTTTCATTTGTTCTCCATTAATTTGATGGTGCCGATGGTCCCGGCTTTTTCCCCTCCCCTCCCTTGCCGGCGGCCGGCAGGGGAGGGGCTGTTCGTGTCGTCCTGAAAATACCATGGTACTGTCTGGTAACAAAGCCGTTTCACGGGCTGGACACAGAATGTCTATTGGCTGATCAGCGAATCGATATCCTTGGTGAGCTTGGCCATGTAGTATTGAACCAGACCGCTGTTGCCCATGATCATGTCAAGTTGCCGGGTATGGAGCGTTAAATAGCCGAGAATTTTGAGCCGATTGATCATGAAATCCATGTCATACCCTTCCATGCGGGCATCGACATTGTCGGCGTTGACCACCGCGCGGAACCCGTACCGCTCCAGAATTTCCCTGATAAAGTTGACCCGCCCCATGCAGCGCTCGAAATCGGCGGCGCCGCCCTTGAATTTGAATCCCAGGTAATTTTCCCCGGACCGTTCACTGACCATGGCCTCCATGGTGGAGAAATGGTAACCGAGGCGGGAACTGAGCGTGCAGTAATTTTTCGACACCATGAAATAGTTGCGGTCGGCGTATTTGGATTTGAGCCCCGGGACCAGGGCCGGATTCATGGTCGATCTGAACATGATCGAGGTCATGCCCTTGCCGTCCATGGCCGGAGGCCCGTCCCAGGGAATGGCGGCAAAACCGTCCCAGAAGGCCAGCATGGGAATCGAGACAATGTCCTCCAACTTGACATATTTGCCGTTAATCTCATGGGAGAAGCCATCGTCGAGATTGAGAATCCACCAGTTCATCGGTACCTTATAGTGAAGCTGTTTACTGGAGCGCTCCGAAAAACTGTGGTCCTTGCCGAAACTGAACATCTCCTGCACCGACTTTTCGTGGATGAAGCGGGTGATGTCGTGGAAGGTCTGGCAATTCTGGGGTACGAAGTCCCGCGACTCCGGGTCGAGGAGGTGCAGGGGGATAATATGGCGGCTGACCTCCTTGAGCGTTTCGTAGACCGGACTGCCGATCATCAGCTTGGGTTCCGGGCGTTTCCATTCCAGCAGAGGCGCAATGCAGCCGAGGTAGACCCGGCCGAGGTCGGCGGCCACGGTCACCAGATCGCCATTGTGCACTTTGTCCATGGCGCCGGTCACCCCGAAGAGGGCAGGGATGCCGAATTCCCGGGCCACATTGGCCAGATGGCCGGCAAATCCGCCCTGCTCGGAAATCATTGCCGAGGCCCGGGCCACCAGCGGCGCCCAGGTGGGCAGGGCCTGTTCCACCACCAGCACCGCCCCTTCGGGAAACTGGAGGATATCGACCTTTTTGACCACTTTGAAAACTGTGCCGCTGGCCACCCCCGGGCTGGCGTTGATGCCGCCCTCGATGACCAGGGCGGTCTCGAAACGCCTGAGATCGAGTTCCGGTCCGGGCAGGACCATTTCCATCTGCTGCAGGGGCCGGGACTGAAGAATGAAGACCTGTCCCGCACCGTCGATGGCCCATTCGATGTCCTGGGCGGTTTCATAGTACTGCTCGATGCGGATGGCATGGTCGGCCAACTCCTGAACCTGGGCATCGGTGAGTGATGGCTGGCTGGACTGACCGGCGGCGGTCTCGGTGCGGATACAGCCCTCGCTCTCGAAACAGACCACCTGATATCCTTTCTCGCGCACTTCCCGGCGGAGGATGGTCAGGGCGTCATCCCGTGAGACCACGAACAGATCGCAGAGGTCGTTACCGTCGACCACCGCTTTGGGCAACCCCCAGGTCGAGTTGATGTAAATGGCGTCATCCTTGTTGTTCAGGGGATTGCGGGTATAGATGACCCCGCCGGCAATGGCGTCGACCATCGCCAGGCAGCCGACGCACATGGCGATATCCTCGTCGCGGAAGCCCCGGTTCATTTTGTAGGCAATGGCCTGGACGCTGTATTTGGAGGCCATGACCTGTTTATAGTAATAGAAGAACTGGGAAAATCCGACGTTGAGTTCACTGCGGTACTGGCCGGCAAAGGAACTGTTTTCGGCATCCTCGCCGTAGGCGCTGCTGCGCACCGCCATTCTGATATCCTGGCCGTTGTCGGCCTCTTTCATCCGGGTGTAGGCCTCGACCACCGCCAGGTAAATGGACTCCGGTACCTCGGCGGCCATGATCCGCTGTCTGATCTGGGAACTCACCAGGTCGAGGTTGCGGTCCTCATCGGAACCGGCCACCTGGAAGAGCCGGTCGATTTCCCGCTGCAGGCCGTCCGCCGACATAAACACATCATGGGCAACGGCGGTGATCACAAAGCCGGCGGGGACACGCATCTCGAGTTTGTTTTTGACATCGCCCAGGCTGGCCATCTTGCCGCCGACCAGGTCGGTCATGTCGCTGGTCACCGCCTCCAGGGGGATGACCAGCCGGGTGTCGGTCAGCTGTTTTTTGGCGCCGAGCAGGCCGTCGATCCGGCGCTGAATAGCGATGAATCGTTCCTTGAGGGCGCTGTATTTCCCGGGTGCAATGTTCTCCATGTCCGCGATCATGCGGAAGACATTGACCGAAGTCGAGGTGCAGTGGGTCTGGACGAACGACATGCTGAACAATTCCCGGCCCTGGAGTGCTTTTTCCATATCGGCCATGGCCTCGAGGATCCGGCTGTTGGCGGCCAGCAGCAGTTTGAAACTATGGAATCGGGACTTGAAGGTCAGCCGCAAGGTTTCCACGGCAGCGGATTCCAGGACTGGGGCGTCCGGCTCCCAATTGCCCGAGAACAGTTTTTTTGAAAAGTTCGCCAGTGTCTTAAGCATGCATCGCCTTTATCGATAAAAACGGGCAGCGGGAACCCTTGTACGGCGGCTCACAGGCCGGCGTCCAGCTGTTGTTTTTCGTTGAGTTGTTTCCGGGTGTAGGCGTCTTCGATCTTATAGAGCAGTTCATCAATATTAATCGGTTTCATCAGGTAATCGAAGGTGCCCAGCTGCATCAGTTCGATGGCGTTGTCGACGCTGGTGTTGCCGGTGAGCATAATCACCTCGATCAGGGGATTGATTTTCTTGATGGCGACGAACGTCTCCGAACCGTGCATACCCGGCATCTCCTGGTCCAGCACCACCACCTCGGGAGGGTCGTTTTGCACCTGTTCCAGGGCGGCCTTGCCGCAATCCGCGGTCTGGACGATAAAACCCCGGACCGTCAGCTGGCGGGCCGTGGCTTCACGGAACACATCCTCGTCATCAACCAGTAACACCTTGAATCCTCGTTGCTTTTCCATACGTTCTTTGGCTTGTTATCCTTTGTGATTTTTTACCGGTTGGTTGACCGGGAGCAGGATGGTAAACGAGCTACCTGTTCCTAAAATACTGTTCACCTTGATGGTCCCACCCAGATATTTGACGATACTGGCGGCAATGCTCAGACCCAGTCCCGTACCTTTGCCGCCGCCCTTGGTGGTGAAAAACGGATTGAAAATATTTTTCAGATCTTTGCCGGCAATGCCTTTGCCGGTATCGGCGATGGTGACCGACACCATCCCTTCCTGCATCTCGGTGGTGATGGTGATGGTCCCTTTATCGGTGATCGCATCGCTTGCATTGATGAGAATATTGGCGAACACCTGGCGAAGGGGATCGGATTCGGCGAGGATGTTGGGCAGATCCGGGCGGTAGTGGGTGACCACTTCGATGTGTTTGGGTTTAAACTCCACCTTCTTCAACCGGCTGACCACCTCGTCGACCAGTCCGTTGACATCGCAGGCAATCGAACAGGGGACGCGGTTTTTACCCATGTCCTGAAGTTTGCGGGTGATGCCCTTGGCCCGGGTAGCGGCGGTATCGATCACCGACAGCTCCTTGCAGATGGCCTCCGGACTGTGGTCGAGGTCGAATTCCGGGTTGAGCATATCCCTGATCACTCCACTGGTGGCCATGATGATCGCCAGGGGATTATTGATTTCGTGGGCCACCCCCGCGGCCAGCTCGCCGATGGAGGCCAGCTTGGAGGCATGGGAGAGCATCTCCTGGAGTTGTTGACCTTTTTCGGCCATGCGTCGGGCGTTGGCAACCAGGCGGCGGATGGTGAAAAAGATGATGGTGGAAATCACCAGGCCGATGGTGATCAGGCTGATGGAAAGCACCCAGCGCGAGCGATACATCTCGGCCTGGGCAACGGTGGCCGGTTGCATCGCCAGGAGCGCCCAGGGGGCTTCCTTCAGCCAGGAATAGGCCACCAGCAGGGGGTGCTGGTTGCGTTCGATTTCCTCAACCCCGGAAGGCGAGGTGAAGGCCGGGATATATTCGCTGCTTCCGGAGAGCTGGCGTCGGCCCGGATCCACGACCTGATACTGACCCTGGCGGTTGATCAGGGTGGATTCAACTTCCTTGCCCTGGCTGATGATGCGGAGAAATATGTAGAGTTTGTCCGGGTCCAGGGCTGCCCGGATGACATAGGTTTTGCCGTCGAGCACCTGCTTGGTGGCGATGGTGAAATGGGGCACTTTCCGGAACCCCTGATAAATGTCGCTGATCAGATAGTTTTTAGTATCTTTGAGCAGGCTTTGATACCATTCTTCCTGGCTGTAGTCTTTGCCAAGGAGGGCCGGAAAGGGACCGGCATAACCGATCTGTACCCCTTTTTGGTTAAAAAAACCGACATCGACGAAGCCGTCATTGAACTGTTTCAAATGGAAGAGATAGCTTTCCATCTGGGTCGGGGTTGGCTCGAGGGTAAAATCCTTGCTGTGGAGGAGGTTGTAGAGGTTGACGACCCGTTCCTGGAGATAGAGATCAACGGTGTTTTTCTGACTTTCCGCCACCGCCGCCAGGTTGAGGGCGGCGCTCTTTTTAAGGGTGTGGGTGAATTGAAAATGAAAATGGGCGGAGAGAAAGGCGTTGGGGAGGAGAAACCCCAGCACCAGGCCCAGGATCAAGCGGGTCTGGAGCTGTTTGAAATGTTGGCGGATTCTGGCGAGGTTGGCCTGGGAGTCGTTGGAGTCATAGGCTTGCTCCGAGGCCGTCCGGTTCTCCGGTATTGTGTCCAGCAGATGGCTGGTGTCCCAAACTCTCATAGGATGCTTGCTTGCGTCTCCCGATCAGGCAGTGTGCCGGTGCTCCGTTCCGAACTCAAGGCGCGGTATTGGGGCGGCATCCGGACGAAGGAAGGGCACGGATACCGCCGGTACGCGCCCTAGAGGACGATGCCGCGTTTTTTATTGTAGGCCTGGCCGATGGTGTCGAGCAACTCATTTAAGGGCGCGGGTTTCATCACATAATCAAAGGCCCCCAACTGCATTCCCTTGAGGCCGAACTCCACCGACGCATGCCCGGTCAGCATGATGACCTCGATCTCCGGTTTGAGTTTCTTGATGTGTCGCAGGGTTTCGATCCCGTCCATCTCCGGCATTTTCACATCGAGAACGATTACGTCGAAATCCTTGGTTTCAAGAACTTTTAAGGCCAGGATTCCACTGGCGGCACCTTCGGCGAGGATCTTTCTCGCACATAAGCGCTTGACAATCGTCTCTCGAAAATCGTCTTCATCGTCAACAATCAATACCCGCAATGCGTCCATTGTATTCCTTTACTGTTTCGGCAGGAGAATGGTGAACACCGTTCCCTCGCCTACCTTGCTCTGAACCCTGATTTTCCCGCCCAATTTTTCGATGATACTATACGATATGGAAAGTCCCAGACCGGTGCCCTTGCCGACCTCTTTGGTCGTAAAGAACGGATCGAAAATTTTCGATAATTCATTTTCCGATATGCCTTTGCCGGTGTCGGCAATGGCGATTTCCACCTCGTCGGTTTTGTCGAGGTATCGGGTGGAAACCGTGACGGTGCCGTTATTGTCAATCGCGTCTATGGCGTTGTTCAAGAGGTTAAGCACCACCTGCTGAATTTGGGAGAGATCGCTGGTGATCACCGGAACATTGTCGGCATACTCTTTCTTGATATTGATGTTCACATACTTCGCTTCGTTTTCGAGGAAGCCGGTGGTTTCATCGAGCAGATTGTTGACGTTGATCTTTTCCTTGGCTGGTTCCATCCGGCGGGCAAAACCGAGCAGGTTGTGGATGATTTTCCGGGCCCGGTCGACATGCTGTTCGATCTTATCGACCGATTGGTCGAATTCGGCGAAATTTTTGCTGGCTGCCAAATCCTCTTCGGCCAGCAGATCCTTCATCCAGCCGGCTTTTTCGGCAATCGCCGCCAACGGGTTGTTGACTTCATGGGCGATCCCGGCGGCCATCTTGCTCAGCGCGATCATCTTGTTGGCCTGGAGCAGCATGTCGGAGTTGGCGGCATTTTCGCGATCGGTGGTTTTGATCCGGTTGATCAGGACGTTGGTGAACAGGGCCGCTCCGGTGGCAATGATCCCCAGGCCGAGGGCGGTGAGAAATATGGCCCAGTATTTCCCCTTCTGCAGGGGGGTCAGCAATTCTTCAGGACTTTCCTTGATAACCAGGATCCATTTGGTGTTGCTGATCGGGGTGGCTGCGTAGAAAGCGTCAATGCCATGGAGAACCCGTCGCTCGACCTTCGTCGCCACGATGGAGGAAAAATCAGGATAGGTGTGCCGCTCCAGCGTGGCGGTGGCGAATTCAGGAAGGGCTGGGGTTTCGAGGAAGTTGCCGCCGAAGCGCGGCCGGGTCTGTAGTTGGTTGGCTTTGTTGATCAGGAAGGCGTCGCTGAAATGACCGAGCCAGGCTTTCTGGACGATGTCATCGATATTTTTGAGGTTGATGGTCACGCGGAGAATCCAGGAACTGCTTTTTTCCCGAACCATGACCGCGATGATAAAATGAGGCGTCTTGCGGAAGCCCATGAAGATATCGCTGATGTAAATGCCGTTGGCCTTGACGGCATTGAACCAGGGTTCGTTCTTGTAGTTGACCGCTTTGAGGAGACTGTAATACGGGCCGACATAGGAAACATGATTGCCTTCATTGTCGATGATGCCCAAGTCCATATAGGAATTGGACTTGGTATGCATGATCTCGAAGACCTTGTTGAGGTAGGTTTCGTTGGTCAGGTTTTCGAAAGAGTTGGTGTTGGCAACGGTGAACAGCTGGGCGATGCGTTCATTGAAAAAAAGATCCAGGGAATCGCGCTGATTTTCGACGGAACTTCGCAAGGTTTCTTTGACTTTTTCGGTATAGATGCGGTCAAAGAGGGTGTAGAAGAAAAAATTGACAAACAGCAGGGGGATAACGGAAAAGCAGATGATGGCCAGGCAATGCTGCCACCAGAGTTTTCGATAGTTTCTTTCCATGGTGCAATCCTTGCGCCTGAACCTTAGGTAAGCCTGCTCCTGCAAGTAGGCTCCATCGGCACGGGAAAACGATGATTGGTTAAAAGAAAAGGGGGAGGTCTGCCGTCAGCCGTTTTAAAATCCTGCCAGAGTGCCGATGGAAAAGTTTGTCCAGTCGCCGTCCGGTCATGGTCGACACTGGGGAAGTATCCGGTTATTGCGTGCGTGGATCGATGGGAAACTTTATGAACAGCCCCTCATTATACGCACCTAACTACTACAAAGCAGGACAATAATTGTCAAATATTTTTCAAGAAGGCAGGCCAGCATCAGAGAATGGCAAAGCGTCAGTCGGGTAAGATCCCGCTGGTGCGCTCTTTTTCTTCGGTGGCCGCGGGGAGCAGGCATCCCACATCGCCGAGGCGGACCAGCGCCGGTTCATCGACCAGCATCAGCACCTGGTTGTTTTCGCAGGTTGAAACCTTGGCCGGACAGACCACCTCGCCTGATGGTCGGTAAATTTTGCCGGGCATGCCCGGATGAATCGTGCAGTCGCAATGGATTTCACAGGTGATTTCCGTCCCGCGTTCGGTGCGGCGTAGTTTGTAAATCTCGCCGCATTGATGCGCGGCCAAATGCCGGGCCCAGAGCCGGCCCAGAATAAAGTTGGCCCCGGCTGCCAGCATACCGCAGAGTACAAGCCCAAGGGCGATGAAAAACGGATTGCGACCGGTCCAGCGGGTCAGACTGGATGGCGAATTGGCGTTGAGGGTGAGTTGATCGGGCCACACTTTGACCGTGAACACCAGGCTGGGGTTTTGCTTTTCTCCCGTGCTTTCCTTGATTTTAAATTGGTATTGTCCTTCCCGGGCGTTGGTTTCGACCACGATGGCGCCGCGCCACATGGAGCCGCCGAACAGATAGCCTGAAAAGATGGCGCCTGGAACGATACGGACCGATCCGTCCTCCGGCTGCCCCTCGATGACGAATTCTTTGATGGTTGTCGTCTTGGGAGGCATGGGGCCGCTGATCGCATAGTTGCTGCCCGGCAGGAGTTCAATAAGTCCTCCTCCCCCCAAAAAACCACCTCTCAGGGCGTCGGCCATGGCCAGCAGAGCCCCGACCAGGAGCAGCATGGCCAGGATGCCGACCCGTTTTTGCCAGAGGACAAAACCCGCGCCAGCGATCATGTAAGAACGTTGGAAGCGTTGGAGGTCGCGGAGGAGTTGGAGCGGTTGCGAAGATACAGTTTGCCGAGTAAGCCCATCACCATGGTGGGGATGAGCAGGGAAAACAGGGTTTTTAAAAAGGTGGAGGTGAAGTCGTCAGGATAGAGCGAAGCCCGGTACATGGCGATGAACAGGGCGGCAACCATCAGGAAGTTGAGTCCGACCACCAGCAGTTTGTGGTAGAGAAAGAATTTGTATTCCGACATGATCAGCCTCTCAAGGGAAAAGCGGGCGGGAATCAATCCCGCCCGCAGGTGAACTCTTACTGCTTTTCTTACTTCTTGTAAATATCGGTTCTGGTGACGTTCATAAACCGCAGGGCTTGCCCGGGGGTTTTGTAGGTCAGGCGGACTTCATCCCCGGCATCCCAGGTGCTGGGCGGATAGGAGAAGTAGTTGTCCGGTACCGAGAAGGTGCAGAGCATTTTCTGGCGGCCGGAGTAGATGGTGATGGTTTTCTTATCCTTGTCGATGGCCGGGAACTTCTTGGCTTTCTTCTCCTCCTTGTCGAAGACCAGCGGGTGATCCTTATCGATCGGCTGCTGCAGGTCGACGATGGTGATCGGAACGGTCACCAGTTTTTGAGTGGTGGTGTCGAAAATCAGGATGATCTTCTTGTCGGTATCGAGCTTCATCCGTTGACCGGCCTTGGGTTCGGGTCCGGTTTCCTTCGGGTCGACCGGCAGTTTAAAGACCCC
>CAIMMA010000175.1 GCA_903842475.1 uncultured bacterium | reverse complement strand
CCTGCTACGGGCCACCTCCGATGCCGCCCTCCTGCCCCACCAGGCTGCGGTGAGCCTGGATGCCATCCTGCGGGTCTGGTATCGGCGGGCCATCTCCCGGCACGGACTGCTGGAATGGACCGCACAGGCTGCTCCCGGACGCGGCTCCCGTCAGCAGTCGTTCTTTGTCGCGGGCCTGGCCCTGAGCAGTTGTTTCAGCCTGGCGGCCACCGCGGCGCTCGGGATTTTCCGGCCGCAGAGCCTGCTCCAGGCCCTGCCCTGGCTGGCCCTCTGGGTGAGCGCCCCGCTGCTCGGCTGGCTGCTTAATCTGCGTCCCGCGATATCGCTGCAGGAATATCCGCTGCCGGCGGAGGATCGCCTGTTCCTCCGGCAGATCGCCCGGCGGACCTGGCGCTATTTTTCCACCTTTGTGGGGGAGAACACTTCCTGGCTGCCGCCCGATAATTATCAGGTGGCCCACCATCGCAGCCTGGCCATGCGCACCAGTCCGACCAACATCGGTCTCTGGATGACCAGCACCCTGGGCGCCTATGATTGCGGATACCAGACCCTCAACCAGACCATCGAAAAACTCGGCCGCACCATGGCGTCCATCGGCCGCCTGCAGCGCCACCAGGGCCACCTGCTTAACTGGTACGACATCCAGACCCTGGCGCCGCTTGAACCGCGCTACGTCTCCACCGTGTACAGCGGCAACCTGCTGGGCGCCCTCTGGGCCCTGGAGCAGGGACTGGGCGAACTGGCGCAGCAGCCGATCCTCGATGGCCGCGCTTTCACCGGTCTGGCCGATACCGGCGGTATCCTCAAACAGACCGTGACCAGCCAGGGGGTCGCCAACTTTTGCCATCCCCTGCTCGACCAGTTCATCCTCGAATGCAACGCACCGCCGCTCGGGATCGTCGAACGCTTGCGGCTGCAACACCACCTGCAAAACCCGGTGGCCGAACTGGCTGCGGTCTCGGGCGGCATGCCCTGGGTGACGGAGTTGGCGCAGCAGTTGGGAGCCTGGGTCGAGAACAGCGACCGGTATCTCGGCTGGATCGAAATCCTCACCGAAAAATCCGCGGCAGAGCTCGAACCGCTGGGCACAGCGATCCAATTTGCCATCCGCCGCGACCTGGCCCAATCGCCTTCCCTTGAATCGCTGGCCCGGGGCAAAATCGAGTCGATCTCCATCCTGGCGGCCCTGCGGGAAACCTCGCCCCCGATCGAAGCAGCCCTGGTTCTCTGGATCGACCGGCTGCAGGCCGCTTTTGCCACGGCACGCTGGCTGGCCGGCGAAACCCTGGGGAAGATCGAACAGCTGACCCATGACGTCCAGGCCCTCTCGGCCGGCATGGACATGCGGTTTCTCTATGCCCCCAAGCGCAAATTGTTCGCCATCGGCTATAATGTCTCCACCGCCTGCCTCGACCAATCCAGTTACGACCTTCTGGCCAGCGAGGCCCGGCTCGGCAGTTTCGTGGCCATAGCCCGGGGCGATGTGCCCCTGGAACACTGGTTCTCCATGAGCCGCCCCTACGGCGCCATCGGTCGGCAACGGGTGCTGCTCAGTTGGACCGGGACCATGTTCGAATACCTGATGCCGCTGCTGTTCCAGCACTCCTATGGCAATTCGCTGCTGGATAAATCGGCTCGGGAAGCGGTGACCGTCCAGATGGCCTATGGCCGCACCCACCGCGTGCCCTGGGGTATCTCCGAGTCCGCCTACGCCGACCTCGACCTCAACAAAACCTATCAGTACAAGGCCTTCGGCGTGCCGGCGCTGGGCCTGAAGCGCGGCCTCGAAGAACAGCTGGTGGTGGCGCCCTACGCCACCCTGCTGGCCCTGAACCTGGCGCCCAACGAGACCGTGGAAAATCTCAAACGCCTGGCCGCACTGGGCCTGCTGGGTGAGTACGGCTATTTCGAGGCCATGGATTTCAGCCGGCAACCGCAGCGCGACAGCAGCAACGAGCGGCGCAAACGCGGACTGGTTATCGAGGCCTACATGGCCCATCATCAGGGCATGGCCTTTCTGGCGCTGACCAACTTCCTCCATGGCAACCCATTCCCGCGCCGTTTCCACAGCGACCCGCGGGTGCGGGCCTTTGAAGCCCTGCTCCAGGAACGCATCCCCAACCTGCCGCCGCTGCACCTGATCTCGACCCGGCAGATCGAGCCGCAACTGTTGGGCGACAATGCGGTCGCCCCGATCGGCAGCACCTGCCTCACCCCTGATACCGCCATTCCCCTGACCCTGCTGCTCTCCAACGGCCGCTACGGCCTGATGCTCACCAACAACGGCGGCGGCTACAGCCAGTGGGGCGGCCAGGAATTGACCCGCTGGCGGGCTGATTCGACCTGCGACGCCATGGGCTCTTGCTGCTATATCCACGAGGCGGATGCGGAGCGCCTCTGGTCCGCCACCCCGCATCCGGTCGGCGGCCCGGTTGCCGGCTACTCGGTGGAATTCACCCTGGATCGGGCGATTTTTCAGCGGATCGACGATAAAATCCACACCGAAACCGAAGTGATCGTCTCGCCGGAAGACGATGTCGAAGTTCGCCGGATCACCCTGGTCAATCGATCTTCCCGCACCCGCCGATTGAACCTGACCAGCTACCTGGAACTGTCGATGGCGCCCCACAATGCCGACCGCCAGCATCCGGCGTTCAACAAGCTGTTCATCCAGACCGAAGCCCTGCCCGAGCAACGAGCCCTGCTCGCTTATCGGCGGCCGCGCAGCGAAAACGAACCGCCGCTCTATGTGGCCCATGCCCTGATGCTGGCGCCGACCGAGGCCAACAATCCGTTG
>CAIMMA010000174.1 GCA_903842475.1 uncultured bacterium | reverse complement strand
GGCACGGAAGTTCCGGCCGGAGGATGATATGCAACGGATACTGGTGGGAATTTTGACCCTGCTGTGCTGCCTGGGATCGATCAGCCAGGCGGCCGAGGATAAAATAGCGTTGGCCGATCTGGCAAAGATCAAGGTACTCGATCTGCGGACCGCCCAAGCCCTGGCCTTGGCGGGCAACCCGACGATGGAGGCTTCCCAGGCGCGGGTGGAACAGGCCAAGGCCAGAGTGAGTCAGGCCGCCGCCGCCTGGTGGCCGAGCCTGGATGTCACCGGCTCCGGCGCCCGGATCCGGCTTTCCGACACCAGCTATCAGCAAAATAAAGGGCTCGCCGCCCTATGGGGCGGGACCACCGACCAGACCACCGACCGGTATGGTGCCGGGGTCCAGGCCACCTGGGTGCTGTTCGATGGCTTTTACCGTAATTTCAGGCAGCAGCAAGCCGCCTTTGATGAGCAGTCGGTGGCCGCTGCCCTGGTTGACAGCCGACGTCTGCTGGTCACGGCGGTGGCCGAGGCCTTTCTCAACGCCCAACTGGCCCAGACCAGGGTCGATATCGCCCGGGCCGACGAGGCCTTTTACACCCGCCAACTGGAAGATGCCCAGAACCGCTTTAACGTGGGCGCGGGTCCGTGGGGCGATGTCCTCAACATCAAGGTGCAGCTGAACACGGCCAAAACCGGCCTGATGCTGTATCAGCGGGAATATGAAGCCGCGGGGTATGGCCTGGCGGCGCTGCTGGGCTTGACGGAGGCCGAATTGCCGCCCCAGGTCCGGCTGGAAGCCCTGGACCGGGAAACCGCGACCAAGGGGCAGCAAAAATCCCCGGAGATGCTGATCAAGGAGGCCCTGGCCGCCCGTCCGGATATCCGGCGATTGGAAATGGTGGTTAAACAGGCCGAGGCCGCCAAGGGGGTGGCTAAAGCGCCGTTGTACCCCAGGGTGCAGGTTGCCGGAGTGGTGGAAGGGGTAAAAGAGGGGGATACCGATCTTAGCGGTGATGATTTCGGCAATACCGTGGCCATGAACATGAGCTGGAACCTCTACGCCGGCGGAGGGGATCAGGCCCGAATGCTCGAAGCCGATCAGGCCAAACGGGAAGCCGTGTACACCCTGGCGGGTCTGCGCAACTCGGTGGCCGCCGAAATCCGCCAGGACCTCGCCTTGTTGGCCGCCGCCCAGGAACAGGTGCGGCTGCAACGGGAAACCGTCAAGCTGGTGCAGGAAAACCGCGACTTGGCCAAAAACGAATACGAGGCCGGCGAGGCCTCGCTGGTCCGGCTCAACGAGGCCCAACGTGATCTGACCACCACCTACGGCCGGTTGGCCCAGGCCCTGGTTTCCTATCAGCTGGCGATGCAGCGGCTGCTGTCGGCCACGGGGCAGAACCTGGCGATGTTCGACCCGCCCGCCAACAAAAAACCATGAGCGCCATCGGCAAAATCGACCTGGTGGTGCCGACAACGGTCATCGATGTCAACGGCCACGTCAACAACGTCCAATACGTGCAATGGATGCAGGACGCAGCCATGGCGCACTCGGCGGAACTGGGCTGGCCCCAGGAGCGATACGCCGCACAGGGCCGGACCTGGATCATCCGCAGCCATACCATCGAATACCACCACTCGGCCTACGCCGGGGAGGCCATCACCATCTTCACCTGGGTCGCCTCATTTGAGAAGATCCGCTCCCTGCGCAAATTCAAGTTCTACCGGGCGGCCAGCGACACGGTGCTGGCGACCGCCGCCACCCTCTTCGTTTTCTGCGATCAACTGACCGGAAAGCCGCTGTCCATCCCTCGGGAGGTCCAGCAAGCCTACACGGTGGTCAGCCGGCAAGACGAACCCTAACAGCGGCTGCTTCCTTTGGCTGCCGCCTTCCCGCGGGATGTTAATCCGCCATCAGCAGCGCGAAATTGGCCTCGGTGATATCGGGGGTCGCATAATTCCGGAACCGGACCACCCCGTGTTTGTCGGCGATGATGATGGTCGGCACCCCCTGGAGCCGATATCGTTCGGTGACCACGCTGGTGGCGTCAAAATAGACGGGGTACGTCATCCCGGTCTTCTGCACAAAGGCCTGCGCCCGCTCGACCGAATCGTTGAACCCGACGTTGACGGCGATGAAATCCATCCCCTTGCCTCGAAACTTTTCCGCCAATTGATTGACCTTGGGCACCTCGGTTTTACAGCTCGGACACCAGGAGGCCCAAAAAATGAGCATCACCGGTTTACTGCCGATGCTCTGCTGGAGATCGAACGGCTGCCCGTTGAGCGTATTGCCCTTGAAAGGGATGAGCTCCTGTCCCACCTGCGCCGCCTGCAGCAAACCGGGCAGAAACAGGAGGCCAAGACAGACCAGCAGAACCGGCAAACGTTTTTTTCCCATGATAATTCTCTGTGCAATCCTGCAAATAATGAGCAAAAGGAGCGCGACGCGTCCTTTCAGATAAAAAAGGCTCCAGCCTTGATCAAAAAATATTGGGCCAGCCCCAGCATCATAAATCCCATCCCTTTTTTAATTTTCCCCATCCAGGCCCCGGACCGGGGCAGGGCGGCAAGAAAACTCGAAAACGTGCCAACCCCCAGCAACAGCGCCCCCATGCCCAACGAAAAGACAAAGAGCAGGAGACCGCCGAGGGCCAGGCTCCGCGACGAGGCCGTATAGGCCAGCAGGGTTCCCAGCACCTGGGTGGTGCAAGGCCTGGCCACCAGCGCCGAAGTAATCCCGGCCAGAAAGATACCAACCAACCCCAGACGCCGGCTGGCGAACCGGCCGGCAATCGTGGGCATTTGAAACACATCCAGCATGCCCAGGCCCAGCACCAGGATGATGTTACCCACCAGGAGCAAAGTCCAGGGGCTGGTGTTTATCGCCCCGAAAAATCGGCCGGTGGCGGCGGCAAAGACGCCGAGGCCCGCGTAGGTCAAGGCCATCCCCAGCACATAAATCAGGGATAACAGGAAACCGCGCAGTTTGGTGCCGCCGATATTGGCATGCCCGATCACGCCGGCGGTGATGGGAATCATCGGATAGACGCAAGGCGTCAGGCTGGCGAGCACGCCCCCGAAATAGGCGACCACCAGCGATAACAGCAGGGAACTCTGCAGGGAGGTGTCAATTTGGCTGAGAAAGGTTTCCATACGCGGCTCCGTAAAACTTGAGATTCATTCTCAATGATAACCAGCGATCCCGAGAAGTAAAGACGCAAAGTCTCGGGAAAAACCGCCTGAGGGTCTTTGATAGACAATTTCCGGACAACGGTCGATCCATACCGAAGGCGCCGAAGGGACGACGGTCCCACTCGGCATCATGCCGGATCCAAACCGATCAGGGCGGCGCCGATGGCATTGCCCACTTCGTAATATTCGGGAAAGGACACCGTGGTTCCCAGCCGCCGGGCCACACCGGGCAGAAAACACCTGGCCGCGGCGCCGATGCCGATAATGGGCAGCTTCAGGGAAAATTGCACGGAGAATAGCGCATTGTCCCGGCGGTTGAGAAACGGCACGGCATGATCGCCATGCCAGATCGTCCGTCCGAGGTAGCTGAGGATAATGGTTTCAATGGCCGCCTCAGTTTCGTCGACCACCCGTTGACAGAAATGCTCCGCGGACAACTGCATCTGCTAGGCCAGCACTCGGGCTCCGGCCCGACTGGCGCTGCTCGTGCCGATATCGAGCAAATCCAGGCAGTGCAGGGCATCGGTGGGGGTGAAGCCGGCTAGGACGATCTGCTGGAGAAACGACAAGCGCTCCAACCGTTTTTCCAGGGTAATGCCGCTGACGCCGGTCTGCTCCGCCAGCCTGCTGGGGGGCGTGGGCCCCTCCAGGTCAAGGAAGCGGAGGATCGCATCGTCCTCGATCAATTCGCGGTCCAGTCCCGCCACCGGCAGCACCAGATAGGCATCGGTTCCCGTCCGCAGCCATTGGGCAGGATCGGGAAGGTCCGGCGTCATGGCCAGCGGCTGCACCCGCGAACTTTTCAGGCTGATGCGGCCATCCCCGTGGCAGAGCACATGACTGTCGCCGCCTGCGCCCGAGGTATACATATCCACGGCTTCCACATGGGTCCGCCACTGGCCGATGGTGCATCCTTCAAGACTGAGCAGCGGCTTGCCGTCTTTGATCAGGCAGACGTCGGTGGTGGTGCCGCCCACATCGACCACCAGAGCGGAGGACTGGCCGCCGGCCGCACCGAACCGGGCGGTGGCCGCCGGACCGCTGGCCATGGTCACCGCCGCCTGGTCAATGATCTGGTCGAGCGCGGCCCCCTTGCCGTTACCGCAGATCATGGTGACCGGGCATTCGAGTCCCACCGCCTGCATGGATCGCTGGATCGAGGCCAGGAAATCGGTCATCAGCGGCATGAGCTTGGCATGCAGGCAAGCCGTGGCTGACCGCTCCAATATACCGGGATGGCTGGACACCAGGTGCGAACAGAACACCGGTTTAGGATCGATCATGGCAATCGCCTCGCGGGCCACCAGTTCGTGGGTGGGATTCTTCATCGACATGGCGCCGCAGACGGCGTAGCAATCCACCTCGCTGGCCAGACCGGGCAGCAGATCCACCAAACCTTCGATATCCAGGGGTTCATCTTCGTCGCCGGTGATGGTGTGGCCCCCTTTCAGAAAGATGTTGGCCACCACCGGTAATTTGAAATGGCGAACATAGCCCAGGACAAACAAGCCGACCCGGGCGCCGCGCCCCTCAACCACGGCGTTGGTCGCCAGCGTGGTCGACACGGCCAGCGAGGTCACCTCCTCCGGCTTGACCGCCTGGCGGAAAAGCCCGCTCAAGGCCCGGCCGACCCCGATGCTCAGATCGTGGGGCGTGGTCCGCTCTTTGTTCCAGGCAACCACCTGACCGGTAACCGTATCAATCAGGGCGGCGTCGGTATAGGTCCCGCCGGTATCAATGCCAACGCAGTATGCACTCATGGTTTTGTATCGTAGAAGTGAAGGTGTCGAGAGAGAGTCGTGGAG
>CAIMMA010000173.1 GCA_903842475.1 uncultured bacterium | reverse complement strand
GGGTCCGAAGATCGGCAGCCGGTCAGGAGCATGGCCAGGAGCAGTATCCCCAGCGCCGTGATGCGGATGTGCCGGCAAGCAGCGTCGGGCACGGTCGTTTATTTGTTTCTGGCGAGGATGTAGCCGGCCAGATCCTTCAGCAAGGCAACCGTTGCCTGCACCTCGGTTGCATCGGCAAAAATTGCCAGCGCTTCGACAGCCGAGGCCACCAGATGCCGGGCCGTATCGGCGCTCGCGTTGAATCCGTCCTGCTGTTCAATCAGGGCGTAGAGCCGATGATAGGCTTCGGGTCGGGTACGATCTCCCCGGATCAATGTTTCGATGGCCTGTCGATCGGTTCCCGATGCGGAGTTGAGGGCCAGCAGGAGGGGCAGGGTGATCTTGCCTTCCACAAAATCGTTCCCGGTTTTTTTACCGGTGCTGTGCGGGTCGCCAAGGTAATCGAGGAGATCGTCAACCACCTGGAAGGCTGCGCCGATGTGGTCGCCATAGGTCGCCAGAGCCTGGCGCTCGGCAATGGTGGCGCCGGCGAACAGCGCGCCGATGGCGCAGGTGGAGGCAATGAGATTTCCGGTTTTCTGACGGATGACCGAAAAATAGTGTTGCCGGGTGGTGGTACTGTCGCCGATGGCGCGCAGCTGCTCGAATTCTCCGTTGACCATGGAAGCCGTGGCCTGACAGAATATATCCAGCCCCTCGGCGCCGGCCAGACGACCGATCAGGTGCATGCTCCTGGCGTGGAGCCAGTCGCCGGCCAGAATGGCGGCCGGAATGCCATGGCGGGCGGCCACCGTTGCCTGGCCCCGTCGCTGCTCGGCATGGTCAATCACGTCATCATGCACCAGCGTGGCCACATGGAGATATTCAAAGGCGGTGGCCAGGAGATACAGGGGTTCGTCGTCCCGACCGCAGCACCGCGAGCAGAGCACGGTGAGCAGGGGGCGGATTCGTTTGCCGCCATTGAACAGAGTGTATTGGAGCACTTCCATCAGCAGCGGGTCACAACCGGCAAGGGCGGTTTCCAGGTCGGTGCGCATCACCGTTTCAATCCGGGCGGCAACGGTGGCGGCGGCATGACGCAGATTGCTGGCTGGCGCGGTATCAGTGGTAGGCATATTTTTTTATCGATTCAGATGGAAAGGCGGAGTTGTTGGGTCCGGGCATGCTGGGATTGTTCCGAAACCCTGTTGTCCTGAACATCCAGGCCATGTTTTTCAGATCGATTCCGGTCGTTCCGCCTGTACATCCTCAGGCGTTTGGCGGTGTTCAAAAAATGTGGCCACCGCATCCAGCTCCCTGGTAACCGGGCTGGGCGGCAGGCTTTTAAGAAATTGGCGTCCGTAGCCTTTGGTAAACAGGCGGGTGTCGAGGATGGCGACGACGCCCCGGTCGCTGGCGGTTCGCATCAGCCGTCCCACGCCTTGGCGCAGGGTGAGGATGGCCCTTGGCACCTGGAACGTACCAAAAGGGTTGCCGCCCAAGGCTTTGATCCGATTGATGCGTGCCATAATAACAGGGTCGCTGGGGACTTCAAACGGTAATTTGTCGATAATGACCAGGCTCAGCGATTCGCCCGGGATATCAACCCCCTCCCAGAAGCTGGCGACCGCAAAGAGCACCGAGTCGGTCTCTTGGCTGAACTGTCGCAGCAGGGTTCGTCGGGGCGCCTCGCCTTGCAGCAGGAGCGGAAAGGGCAGGCGCCCCTGCAGGTGGTGATAGGCCAGTTCCATGGCCGCCAGCGAGGTGAACAGCGCCAAAGTGCGGCCCCGGGCCGGGGTGATGAGCGTTTCCAGGCAGCCGTGCAGGGCCTGCTGGTAGCCGGCCCCATTGGGTTCGGGAAACCGGCTGTCGGGAATATAGACCAGGGTTCGCCGCTGATAATCAAAGGGCGAGGCCAGGCTGAGGGTGGCGGTCTCGGCGGGCAGGCCGAGCCGTTCCCGGAAATAGCCGAATTTGCCGCCGGTAGTCAGGGTGGCCGAGGTGAACACGCAGTGGGCGGTCATGGAAAACAGAGTGGCCTGCAGTTCGGCGGCCACGTCCACCGGGGTGGCGAACACGGTCAGGTTACGATCGGTGCGCTCAAACCAGTAGGTGTAGCGGATTGCATCCTCTGCCGGGTCGTCATGCTGTTCCGCCAGTATCAGGGTCAGGCGGGCGACCAGATCCAGGGCGCGGTCGGCGTACTGCTGCCAGGGACCTTCTTTGCCGGGGAGCGTGTTCAGGATCGTGACCAGGTGCTCCAGCGCCGAGGCAAGGTCGTCGCGAATGGACAGTATTTCCGGCTGCCGCGCCAGCAGGGCATTGAGCAGAAACCGGCCTTTTTCCATCGGAAAGGCGGTGGTCAACCGTTCGATGGCGCCGACGATCCGGGTGGTCCCG
>CAIMMA010000172.1 GCA_903842475.1 uncultured bacterium | reverse complement strand
CTGAATCGTTCTTCGCTCTCCCGCAGCGCCTGTTCGTCCTGCTTGCGTTTGGTGATGTCATGGAAAATACAGTGGGTTTGCTGGAATTGACCTTGTGGATCTCTGCTGATATTGCCGTGAAAGGAAACAAGGATGAGAGCGCCATCTTTTTTGACCATCTCGAATTCAACCCCGAGAATCTCACCGGCCGCTTTGAACCTTGAAAAATTTTCTTTGAAATGTTCCCGCCAATCAGGATGGAGGAATGCACCGAAATTTTTTCCGATGACCTCCTCCCTTGTGTAGCCGAGCGTTTCCAGCCATGCTTGGTTGACCTCGATAAAACAACCGTCCGAGTCAAGGGATTGGTAAGCGAGCGGCGCCTGTTCATAGAGTTGCTTCAGGCGTTCATAATCAGCCTGCAGGCGCGCTTCTTTTGCTTCCATCTCTGCAACCCTCTTTTTGAGAAAGACCAGCTCAGAGGAGTCGGCGTTGGTGCAATGGTTCATACGAGACCCTTAGGTGGAAACCAGCTGTTTTTGGCGACGAACCTGACCGTTCCCCCTGGGGGGATCGCTGTCACGGTTTTGAAAAATGGTTATGACCAATAAGGCATGGTCGAGGAGATCGGATTTTTCTCATTTCGCAACAAACATACCCCGTTAAAATAATAGTACGCGGATTCAACGCTGAAGTGCAATGGTTTATGGCGATTATTCAGTGTGGCCCACAGGTTTTATTGCAACGAAATCTTTTGAATACCAATAGGTTGAACGAAAGGTGGCTGGAAGAAGCAGGTCAAATATTTTCTGGCCAAGAGATTGCCCGGCAAAAAGCGGAGGGTATTCTGCATGGAAACGCCCAGTTTTGTATTGAAATCGAGGTGACCAACCAGGAGAAACACGTACAACGCTGTCCAGGAATGGAGCAGCGCTCTATGGGCCTGTCAGATTGATCGATCTCATGCCTCTGGTCGTTGGCCCATCCATGAAAGCGGGAATACCTCGGTCATGGTCAGGGTGTTTTGATAAGTGATTCCATGCCTGCCGTTTACATATAATATCAATGTCTTGGTCTGTTTAGGGATGACATGTAAAACAACGAACCAGGTGTTGACCGTTCTTTAGATGGTGGTTACTATGCAGGTAGGAATCTATTCTTAATTGGAGTTTGGGGTGAAGATCAACAAGCAAGAAATCGATCAGCGGATGCAACACTTCGAAACGGTTTGCCGTGACGAAGGAATCAAGTTGACCCCTCAGCGCCTGGAAATTTTCCGTGAAGTTGCGCAAGCAGACGATCATCCAGATGCCGAGCAGATTTTTCAGCGTGTCAGGGGCCGTATGCCGACCGTTTCTCTTGATACCGTTTACCGGACACTCTGGCTACTGAATGATCTTGGTCTGGTTGTAACGCTTGGTGCGAGCCGTGAACCGACCCGTTTCGATGCTAACCTGCAGAGTCACCATCATTTTGTTTGTGGGCAATGTGGATTCATTCGTGACTTCTACAGTAATGATCTTGATGCCATCAGGTTACCCGATTTGATACGTTCTTTCGGTGAGATTAAAGCAACCCACGTTGAGGTGCGGGGCGTGTGCCGGGAATGTGCCGTGAAACTGAGGAAATAAATCCTTTAACCGGTCCATGCGGCGCTTGTTGCATTGAGCATGGAGAGCTTGTGTAATCCCGGAGTCGATTGGAGCCCTCATCACAAACATATGCCAAAGATCCATGCCTGGCAGCAATGGCAGTGTCGTTCATAAATCACACAACCAAGGGAGGTAACAGTATGAGTGGAGAAGGCAAGTGTCCGGTAACAGGAAAAACCAATCAGCGCCCAGCGAGAAGGTCGAACCGTGACTGGTGGCCGGAACGGCTGCAGCTTGATATGCTGCGTCAGCATTCCTCTAAATCCAATCCCATGGGGCAAGAGTTCAATTATGCTGAAGCCTTCAAAAGTTTGGATCTCGATGCAGTGAAAAAGGATCTCCACGCACTGATGACAGATTCACAAGACTGGTGGCCGGCCGACTGGGGACACTACGGCGGTTTTTTTATCCGTATGGCCTGGCACAGCGCCGGCACCTACCGCACCGCGGACGGCCGAGGCGGCGGAGGGAATGGCAACCAACGCTTCGCCCCGGTCAACAGTTGGCCTGATAACGTTAACCTCGACAAGGCACGCCGGCTGCTTTGGCCGATCAAGAAAAAGTATGGCCGGAAACTCTCCTGGGCCGACCTGTTGATTCTCACCGGCAATGTCGCTCTGGAATCAATGGGATTCAAGACGTTCGGTTTTGGCGGCGGGCGTGAGGACATCTGGGAACCGGAAAAGGACATCTATTGGGGGGCTGAAGATACCTGGCTGGGTGACGAACGTTATTCAGGCAATCGGGAACTGGAAAATACCCTTGCCGCCGTGCAGATGGGTTTGATTTATGTGAACCCGGAAGGGCCGAACGGCAATCCCGACCCGGTTGCCTCGGGCCGTGATGTTCGGGAGACCTTCGCCCGCATGGCCATGAACGACGAAGAGACCGTCGCGCTGGTGGCTGGCGGGCACACCTTCGGCAAATGCCACGGCGCAGGCGATGCCTCGCATGTGGGGCCTGAACCCGAAGCCGCCCCTATCGAGGAACAGGGGTTGGGCTGGAAGAGCAGCTACAAGAGCGGTAAAGGCGGTGATACCATCAGCAGCGGCATCGAGGGTGCCTGGAAACCGAACCCGACCACCTGGGACATGGGCTACCTGAAGGTATTGTTCAAATACGAGTGGGAACTCGTCAAAAGTCCGGCCGGCGCCAATCAGTGGCTGGCAAAGGACGTGGACGATGAGGACCTGGTGGTTGACGCGCACGATCCGTCGAAAAAACGCCGACCGATGATGACCACGGCCGACCTGTCCCTCCGCTTCGACCCCATCTACGAGCCAATTGCCCGGCGTTATCTGGCCAATCCCCAGGAATTTGCGGATGCCTTTGCCCGGGCCTGGTTCAAGCTGACCCACCGTGACATGGGCCCTCGCGCCCGCTATCTCGGACCGGAAGTGCCCGCGGAAGAACTCATCTGGCAAGACCCCATTCCTGCGGTCGATCATGCGCTGATCGATGCCAGTGACATCGCCGCCCTGAAAAAGAACATTCTGGCGTCCGGCCTGTCCGTCTCCGAGCTGGTTGCAACCGCCTGGGCCTCGGCCTCCACCTTCCGTGGCTCCGACATGCGCGGCGGGGCGAATGGGGCGCGTATTCGCCTGGCACCCCAGAAAGATTGGCAGGTCAACCAGCCGGATCAATTGGCTAAAGTGCTGAAAACCCTCGAGGGCATTCAAAGTGCCTGCAGCAAAAAGGTCTCTCTCGCTGACCTGATCGTGTTGGCGGGTTGCGCTGGCATTGAGCAAGCAGCGAAGAATGGTGGTCACGAGGTGACGGTTCCCTTCACACCGGGACGCATGGATGCCACGCAGGAACAGACCGATGTGGCGTCCTTTGCTGTCCTTGAGCCTGAGGCGGATGGTTTCCGCAACTACCTCAAGGCCAAATACATCGTCCCTGCTGAAGAAATGCTGGTTGATCGGGCGCAACTGCTGACCCTGACGCCGCCGGAAATGACGGTGCTGGTTGGCGGCCTGCGGGCCTTGAACGCCAACTTCGGCCAGACCCGGCACGGTGTGTTCACCAACCGTCCGGAGACGCTGACCAATGACTTCTTCGTGAACCTGCTCGATATGAGTACGGTCTGGAAGGCGTCCTCGGTAGATGAAAACATCTTCGAGGGCAGTGATCGCACGACGGGTGCACGCAAGTGGACAGGCACCCGGGTCGATCTCATTTTCGGTGCAAATTCCGAACTCCGCGCCCTGGCGGAGGTCTACGGAAGCGAGGATTCCCAGGAGAAGTTTGTGAATGACTTTGTAGCGGCGTGGAATAAGGTGATGCACCTTGACCGCTTCGATCTTGCCTGATCGTAGGGAAAAAAGCCTTTGAGTGCTGTTGAAGCGTCTTCTGTACTGGGACGTGGTGGATTGAGAGGTTTGCCGCCACACCTCCAGGGATGTTTCCAGGCTCGAGGAAGTTATTGACGACACATAAGCGCGGTGTTTCAGATTGTCTTGAAACACCGCGCTTTGTTTAGGCCACCACCAGCATTGATACCGGGAAAATCCAGAAAAACACTTGCTGTGTGCTGTTCAAGGGGCAGGGGGACTGTAACGTGTGGAAAACGCTCTGCCGGGGGCTAGCCTTCCGTCGTCTCGCTGACAACTTCCAAGGTAACCAGCGCGTTTCCGGTCTTCTTTATGCCGATTTTCGCCGCCGCTGCTTCCGACAGATCGATGACGCGACCAGCCGGCCATGGGCCGCGGTCGTTAATACTCACTTCGACCGACATGAGGTTGTGGATGTTGGTGACGAGCACTTTCGTGCCAAGAGGAAGCGACCGGTGTGCAGCGGTCAGTCTATTCTGACAGAACTTTTGACCGCTTGCGGTCTTTCTGCCGCTAAACTTACTTGCATACACGGAGGCCAATCCATCCATCAATTTACGGGGTTTATCCGGGGGGGAAGGGGGGAATGCGAATTGGTTGGTGGCGGCGAACGAGAGTTCTGCTATCTTGATCGTGGTGGCTGCGTTGAGTGATTGCCCGGTGGAAAAATCAATCATCGCCAAGCCGATCAATACCATGAAAACGAGCTTGGTGGTGTGCATATTGCCTTTCTCTCAAGTTGAAGTCGTGGGGGGCTTTTTCTTTCAAGATGAGGTAAAATAACACAAATTCGAGACATTGCAACGCAAACCTGGTTTGGCGCCCTTGCCGATCGTCTAACTATACTGAAAATTCAGCACATTTTTTTTCTTTACACAAGGTGAACGTCCCAACTGTTTTGCCACCAAATTGACAGGAAAAGGAACCGATAAAGCGGCAGCTTGGAAGAAGTTAGGAAGTTAGGGGGAACGGCGGCGGAGCCGTTGCCAGGGGATTGCAGGCGTGTCTGCAGGGGTGATCGTGGGTGGTCGCCGTACCCGCCGGCAAAGCCGGCGGGCAGGTGGATGGGAACCGGGTTTATCGTTTGAGCAACCCGTTTAGGTAGGCAATCCAGCGCTCAAAGCCGTCGCCGGTGGTGGCGGAAAGAGGGAGGATTTCCAGGCCGGGTTTGAGGATGCCCGCCTCCTTGGTGGCCTCATCCATGGAGAAGTCGAAGTAGGGCACCAGGTCGGTTTTGGTGATCAGCATCAGGTCGGCGCTGCGGAAAGTGGCCGGATATTTGGCCGGTTTATCCGAGCCTTCCGGCACCGACAGCAGGACCACCCGCTGGTGTTCGCCCAGGTCAAAGGTGGCCGGGCAGACCAGGTTGCCGACATTCTCGATAAAAATGAGATCGTATTTGCCGCCCTTGGCCAGATGTTCCAGCACATGGAGGCCGCCATGGACGATCGGCGCATCGAGGTGACAGGCGCCGCCGGTGGTCAGCTGCACCGCCGGCACGCCCTTGGCCCGGATGCGGTCGGCGTCGCGCTCGGTCTCGATATCGCCCTCGATCACTCCGATCCGGACGGTGTCTTTGAGCAGCTCGATGGTTCGTTCCAGCAGCGTGGTTTTTCCCGAGCCGGGGCTGGAGATCAGGTTGATGGCCACGGCCCCCATCTGCTCAATATGATGCCGGTTGGACTCGGCTTGTTTCTGGTTGGCTGCCAGCAGGCTCTGGTTCACCTCGACTATTTTAGCGTCGGCATGATGATGGTGGTGCAATTGACAGCCGCAGGTATCGCACATGAGATTACTCCATTTCAACTTGGTTAAGGATGAGTTCGGTCCCGCCTTTGGGTGAGAGCCGGGTTAAGCAGCACCAGGGACATTTTTTCGGATAGGGATAGCCGGGCGACATCTCCATCTGGTCGTTTTGGGTGGCAAAAGGGATGACCGCCACTTTTTCGCAGTCAAGGCAGATGTAGACCGGGTCCGGGGTTTCCAGCTCCAGCACGGCCTTGCGGGTTATCTCATGGGATTCTTTAAGGATATTGAAGCCAAACTCAAAAGAATCCCGGACAACTCCGGAAAAGGGACCCAGGGTGACCAGGGCCCGGTTGATTCGTACAGCCTGGTTTTCCCGGGCAAGATCAAGCAATTGGTCGATCAGGCTCTGGGCCAGCGAGAGTTCATGCATCGGTGTTCAAGCTCCTGTTTCGGGGGGAGGCGGCAAGGATCAGCAAATCCGTGGCAACGGGTGCCCGGTGAGCGGTTCGAGCAGGCGGGAACCGCCGATCCGGGTGGTCAGGCTGACCCGGCCCTCGCCTCTTTCCCGAACCCAGCCGATCAGGGCAGCATCCTTGCCCTCGGGCATGCGGCGGATCAATTGGAGCACCTCTTCGGCCCCATCCTGGTCGCAGATGATAATGCATTTGCCCTCGTTGGCCAGATAGAGCGGGTCCAGGCCGATCAGTTCGCAGGCGGCATTGACTGCCGGGCGGATCGGCAACCGCTCTTCTTCAATGGTGATGGTGACGCTCGAGGCCCGGGCGATTTCGCAGAGCGTGGTGGCCAGGCCGCCCCGGGTCGGATCGCGGAGAACATGCACCCGGGCGGGATCGTCTTCGAGCAGGGCGCCGATCAGGCGGTGCAGCGGCTGGGTGTCGCTGGCAATATCGCCGTCAATGGCGATTCCGGCCTGGCTGCTCATGATGGTGATCCCGTGGTCGGCCAGGGTGCCGGAGATCAGGACCGCGTCACCGGGCATGGCTTTTTTTCCTGAAATATCATGGCGATGCGAGGCGATGCCGATGCCGGTGGTGTTGATGAACAGCTTGTCCGCCTTGCCCCTGGGCACGACTTTGGTGTCGCCGGTGACAATCGCCACTCCGGCCTCTTCGGAGGCGCGGCCCATTGAGGCGATAATCCGTTCCAGGTCGGCGATGGGAAAGCCTTCTTCGATGATCAGGGCCAGGCTGAGGGCTATGGGGCGGGCCCCGCGCATGGCCAGGTCGTTGATGGTGCCGTGGACCGCCAGTTCGCCGATATTGCCGCCCGGGAAAAAGAGCGGATCCACCACGTAGCTGTCGGTGGAAAAGGCAATCCGTCCGGCATATTCGCCGAGTATAGCGCAATCTTCCAGGTCCCGGAGCTGCGGACAGGTCAGGTATTTGAGGAACAGGCCGCTGATGAGATTCTGGCTGGCCAGTCCGCCGCTGCCATGGTCAAGACTGATGATCGAATCTGCTTTCATGGAGAGTCATTGCTCAGGTTGTTGGAGCTGTTAAATTGTGGTCTTGTTGGTTAAAACATATTGACATTAATATGTTACGTACGTCGATGAAGAAATTTTTCACTCCTGACAGGTTAAACGGCTTGCGGCGGAATGTCCACAGGCGAAATGGATGCGGTTTGGGGCCCGTTCTTTTTGAGTCGGCTTTCTTTGTGCCCGCTGTAGCGGTAATAGGCGGCGCAGGTGCCTTCGTTGGAGACCATACAAGGGCCGATGGGCTGCAATGGGGTGCAGGCCGTGCCGTAGAGCGGACAATCCGGCGGCAGTAAACGGCCCTTGAGGATGTCGCCGCAGCGGCAACCCTTGGGTTCCCTGGACGGCAACAGCGGGATCGCCAGTTGGTGCAGACCGTCAAAGCGTCGGTATTTTTCGCGCAGCACCAGGCCGCTGCCCGGGATGGTCCCCAGTCCCCGCCATTCGCTGTCGGCCGGTTCAAAGACCTCGTTGAGCAGAGCTTGGGCCTTGGTGTTGCCCTCGTTGGTTACCGCCCTGGTGTAGCAGTTGTCGATTTTGGGGGCGCGTGCATTGATCTGTCTGATCAGCGCCAGCAACCCGGCCAGGATGTCGGCGGGCTCGAAACCGGCCACCGCGCAGCCCAGCTGAAAACGTTCGGCCAAGGGGCGGTAGCTGTCGGCACCGATGATGGCGCTGACGTGTCCGGGGCAGAGCAGGCCGTCGACCCGCAGCTCCGGATCGGCCATCAGGGCCTCCAGGGCTCGGGGCATGGTCTTGCAGGCGGCGATGATCATGAAATTGGCGATCCCGGACCGTTCCGCCTGGAGAATGGTGGCGGCGATGGTCGGGGCGGTGGTCTCAAAGCCGATGGCCGGAAAAAGAACGGTGCGCTCCGGTTCCTTTGCGGCCAGGGTCAAGGCGTCCATGGGCGAGTAGACGATCTCCACCCTGGCACCGCCGGCGCGCGCCGTGGCCAAGGACCCTTCGCTGCCCGGCACCCGGATCAGGTCGCCGAAGGTGGCGATGGTCACCCGGGCCAAGTGCGCGGCTTTGATAAAAGCGTCGATATGGCTGGCCGGGGTGACGCAGACCGGGCAGCCGGGGCCGGAGAGCAGGGTGAGGCTTTCAGGCAGCAGCGAGCGGATGCCATGGCGGAAGATCGACATGGTGTGGGTGCCGCAGACCTCCATGATCCGCACCG
>CAIMMA010000171.1 GCA_903842475.1 uncultured bacterium | reverse complement strand
TGGTGGTGGTCGAGGTGGTAATCGGACGGGACTGAAGGACATACAGTGTGTCCTGCGACAAGGTCCATTCCATGTCCTGGGGAGCGCTGAACAAGGTTTCCGCTTGCCGCAGCATGGCCAGCACCTGGGTGGCGGTAGACTCGGTCAGTGGGGTCGTTGTCTGTTCCTCGGTTGAGAGCGGCACCAGGGCGACGCCGCTGCCGGTGGGTCGACAAGCATGGAGCCGCACAGGAACGTGACGCTCAAGGATCCGCCCCGTATCGGGTTCAAGCAGCAGCCGATCGGGTTCAACATCGCCATCGACCAGTCCCTGATTCAATCCCCAGACGGCTTCGATCGCCGCCAACTCTTCGCGTCCCGGACAGCGACTGAAGGCGACCCCGGAACAATCACCACGAACCAGTTCTTGCACTATAACCGCCATGGCGCTGCCTGCGGGATCAAGACTAAGTTCCTGGCGGTACAGCAAGGCGCGGTCAGACCAGAGCGACGCCCACACCAGGCGGAGTTTATCAAGGAGAGCGGGCAGGCCCTGGAAATTGACGAACGAGTCGTGCAGACCGGCAAAGGAGGCTGTCGCCGAATCCTCCACCGGGGCGGAAGAACGTACCGTCACCGGGACACGAGTCAAATGCGAGGGTAATTCTGCGGTGATTTCGGCAGCTAATCCTTCGGGCAGCGGTGTGTTGAGAAACAGGCCGCGAATCCGCAGGCCCAGATCCCAAAGCTCTTCCCAGCGCATCTCATTGAAAGGTTTGCGTTCGAGCAAAAGGGGCAGGCGCTGCCGTAAACCGGTGGTGTCCAGGTACTGTTCATAAGCAAGGGTGGTGATGCAGATCCCCTGCGGCACTGGCAGGCCGGCGCGAGTTAACCGGCCAAGAGCTGCGGCCTTGCCGCCGACCAGTGGCAGGTCGGCTGCGGACAACGTCGTCAGATCGATGCAGAGCGGCTTCATGGCGTCAGATGAAATTCCATGACATTCTGGAACCGGGTCACCAGATAGATACGTTCTATCTCCACTAGAAACAGGGCGCAACTGGGCGAGGCAGCGAAATCGGCCAGATGCGGATGCTTGGATAAATAGATCGTCAAGCCATCTTCGCGCGCCAATCCAGTTATTTCCCGGGCTGTGCCGAGGAGCGTGGCGGCGGCGGCCCGTCTGAAATCAGATATTTGGTTGCTGCGGTTATCCAGAAGCAGGGAGACCTGAGGATTTCTGGCCAGGTTTGCCCATTTGCGAGTGGCACGGGGGGTGGCAAAATAGAGGTGATGCAGGTCTTCTGTGACCGCAATAGCCACCAGGCTGACATATGGATGGGAACCGGCGTCGGTCGCCAGGGCCGCCAGGGGTTGACTGCGTCAGAGTTTCTCCAGAGTGGGCAGGTGTTCAGCGGGAATGTTCATGCAGGGTGTCCCTCTTCAAGGATGTTTTTGATCCGTCGAGCTGCCAGTTTGCATATAACATAATAGGGAGCCGCCAGCACCGGTACTTCAAACAGCACCCGGCAGAGGTCGGGTCCAATCGATAGAACGCGGTGACCGGTGGCCGGAATACCGGCTACCCTCCAGTGCCAGTATTGACCGGCAGTAAATTCTGTGATCTGAAAGGGAAGCCAGAGGCCGATGGCCGTCTGCACGCGACCGATTGTACCCGGACCGATGCAGCGGTCGGCACAATCAACTCGGGCGACCGATGGGCCCCACTCGGGCCATCGCCGGGTGTCGATCAACAGCTCCCAGGCCGCTGCGGCAGAAGCCCTGATTTCAACAGCAGTTGTTAAGGGTTCCATAAAGAAGCTTGATTTCATAACCAACCAGGCAGGTGCACATATCAATCTTTTTATTGCTTATAAAAGGTAATTAGGACTTCCCCCAATTTGAATCCAAACTTCGAGAAGACAGCCCGATTCATCATGATTTTGTCGTCAAGCTGCCACATCCAATCGTCAAAGTTCACATTATAAATTTTGTCACCAACCGGCAGGGCAAGCACATATTTCCAATTCAAGGCATTGCCTGCTGCGGCTCCGCCAGCTTCCCCGACGACAT
>CAIMMA010000170.1 GCA_903842475.1 uncultured bacterium | reverse complement strand
GCGGGATCGGGCACCACCTCGTCGGCCGGCAGATTGTAGATCTTGACACCGTTTTTCATTTCGGTGGTAACGGCGGCGGGATCGGAAGCATCGTATTCCAGGCGCAGGGTCGCCTTGGTCGTGTCGAAATCGCTGTTGGGAAGATCGCCAAAGAACGTGGCATAAAGCGTCAGCGGAGTCATCTGGTGGTTCGACGAGTTGTCCTTGGCCTTTTCCGTCAGAACGGCCTCTGAATCGCCTTCTGCGGCTTCTTCCAGATCGTAACCGTCGGCAAAGTCGGGAATCCCGTCGTTGTCGCTGTCGCCATCGGCGATTGAAATGAGCTTCCCGGGTGTCTGCGGTGTGCCCGGCATGTCCTCAAGCCGGTCTTCGACAGCGCTGCCGCTCAGACCGCGGATGGTGGTATACGGATACGGTTCGGAGAAATTGTTGCTGTCGATATCAAGGTCGATCTCCAGTGCCCGCACAGTCAATTCATCTGCAAAGCTGGTGAATGACTGGGTTTTGCCGGCGGCATCCGGCAGGATGCTGACCGTGCCGGAGATGAAAGGCATCCAATAGGTATGGATGGGCTTGATCGCCTCCAGGTAGAAGGTGACTGTCCGGCAGGTGTCCGAGAAACCGAGCGCCTGCAGACTAGTGCCATCATAGACAATCGGATAACCGCCGGAATCATTATGCCGGATCTGCACGAAATCGCCGCCGTCCAGCACGCTCCGCCGATCGCGGGCCGCATTGCCATCCTTGGTCCACAGGCGGGCAGAACCATAGGTGGACGAATAGCTGATCTGGTTCCATTCAGCCGCCTGCACAAAACTCCACAGGGTCGGATTGAGCGGGATGCCGGAACCCGGCGACCAGCTTCCCAGGCTGGGCGAGGTGATCGTCATGTAGATCGGATCGGCGGACGTATACGACAGGACCAGCGACATCTGACTGAGAGGGACCCCGGCCGGCAGCGTGATGGTCACCGGCTCGAAATGAAGACCGGGGCTGGCTTCGTCACCGGACCAGGGGATGCCATCGAGATCAAAGCCATCGGCGAAATCCGGGATGCCGTCGCCATCGCTATCCCCACGGGAGACAGGCATGACCCGGCCGGTTTTTATTTGTTCGGGAGTGGCATAGGATCCTTCGAGGGTGTTTTCCTCGGTTTCCTCCGTGGCGGAATGGCTGAATACACCATCGTTATCGCTGTCCATGTCGATATCGAAGCGGGAAACCTGCAGGCGCAGATGGTCGATGAGCGGGACATTTGCAGCGAACTCCAGTTCTGCCGGCGGGATGATCAGAGTCGGGAACTCGATCAGTTTCGCCGCCAGCAGATCGGCATCGAGCGTCACCTCGGCGGTCAGGTCGACCGTGCCGGCATTGGCCCCGGCGATCTTGAACTGGCAGACCCCCCAGCCGGGACTCGTGCACCATTTTTCCGGGGTCAGACTTTCCCCGTTGGCGACCGCCACCCATTCGCCGTTATAGGGGTAGACGCGCCGCCAGATCTGAATATCGCCATCGCCCGTCCAGGAAAGACTCAGCCGGCCCGCGATCGATCGCGGCTGATCGATCCCGTTGCAGGCGGGACTGAAACTGCCGAGGACCGATTCCAGGTGATGGCCCTCGCGAAGCGGCACCAGACAGCCCGGATTCATCTCATTGGGCGCGGCAAACTCGACATCTTCGCGCAGACCCAGCGTAAAGTCCAGGCCATAAGTCATGATCCTCGCCGCATCGTCGAGATAATAATTGGGATCATTGCCCTGGATCTCATGCCTCATCGTCAGCGAAAGCTGGCCGAGGCCGCCGATATAGGCGGAGCCCGAGCGTTTTCCCTTCACCCAGAAATTCGGATACGGCGGCAGATCCGTGCTGACATACGGCAGCACAATCTCGTGAAGCACATGGTTCTCATCCTCCCCGTACAGCCAGAAATTAGGAGAATTGTAGTAATAATCGTGATAGATATCGAACCACAGATCCGAGATCCGCAGTTCCGTGATCCCCGCCAGATCCGCAGGCTCAATCACCAGCTGCACCGGCAACAATGGCCCTCCGATCCCGAGAAAGGCACCCGGCAAGGTTTCATGCGGCAACGGCGGATTCACCGGCGACGGCGGTTCCTCCGCCATCCCGGCCACCACCACATTGAGCGCGGCGGCACTGACCCGCAGCGTCTTCACGATCTCCGTCACCGGATCCCCGACATACGTCCGCACCATTTCATATGTCACCGGATCCATCGTCTCCTCATACAGGCGGGCATTTGCAAACACCTGGACCCGCCAGTAGCCCGGCAGCAGCGGCACGAACATCAGACCGTCAGTATAGGTGGCTGTCAGCGGAGCATAGGTATTCGGATCATAAGTCGTCGACGGCCAGGTCGAGAGCTGCGACTCCAGCAGATAATTCGTCGTCAGCGCCTCCGTCCACTCCCCCGTCAGCAGCGGCCGGCGCGAGACCGTCGTCGACCATGTCACCTCCCAGCCGCCAATCGGCCAGCCCGTTTCCGGATCAAGCACATACGGAACCTCCCGCTCCAGCGTCGAATAAGCCGTCTCACCGTATTTTACCCGCAGCAGTCCTGGCGACAGCGCCGAACCGCCGACCCGGACCCCGCCCTCCAGCGACTTCATCTGACAGTCCGGCTGATTATAGGGCGGACAGTTCCAGCAGACATTGCAGAAACCCGGCAGGTGCCAGGGATCATTGCAGAATAGACAAGTCACCCCGCAATCGCATTCTTCCTCCGCACAGCCACCCGGCAGATGCCAGTTATGCAGACAATAAATACAAGTCTCCCCGCAGACCGTGTAGCCATCCTCCAGACAGTCAAGACAGATTCCCGGCAGATGCCAGGCATTGCCACAATAAGGACAGATCACCCCGCATGTGCAGTAGGGATTCGAAGTACAGGCCCCCGGCAGATGCCAGTCATCCCCGCAATAAGGGCAGGGCCGACCGCAATTGCAGCCTGTTTCCTGGCAGATCCGCGGCAGATGCCAGTCGTGCATGCAGATCGAGCAGGTCCAGCCGCACAGACAGTCCTGCGCCGGACAGGCATCCGGCAGATGCCACGCATCCGGACAATACTTGCAGCCATAACCGCACCAGCAACCGTATTCCCAGCAGCCACCCGGCAGATGCGGACCGTGATGACAATAAGAACAAACCGTCCCGCACTCGCACCCCGGTTCCAGACAGGCATCCGGCAGATGCGGCAGATCCCCGCATTCCGGACAGAACGTTCCGCAAAGACAACCCTCAGACAGCGCCTCGCCGCATTCATCCGGCAGATGCGAACCATGCTGGCAGCAGGCGCAGACCGGTCCTTGCGTCGTTATGTTGGGCGGCGTCAGCCGGCGACCCAGATCAGGCACCCGCGATTCCGGCAGCAGAGGGATCGCCGTTGCATCCGTCATTCCCTCCAGAACCAGCGGCGGCAGCGCATAAACCATCTCCAGACCCGGCGAAGGCGCCTCAGACATCGACAGTAGCCGAACCCCCGCCGCCGAAGACACCGCGCCCGCACCCCAGCAAAAAGCCGGAAAAACCAAAGCCAGAAACACAGTCAGCAGCCCGCCCAGACGAGCCGTACCAGAATAGCGTAAAACACCCATGATCATCCCCCCTTTGATTACAACCCCCGAACCAAGCCCCCTTGGTGCGTTGCCAGAACAGGAAACAGCAGCATTCAATAATTCAAAGTAATATTAGTTTATCATAAATCAATGTTACTTTTAATAAAAAGTCATTATGTATCGATGAGTTATGGTTCGTCTTGAGATCACAGACAGACACAGACACACGGACAGACAAAGACAAACACCAACAGGCACGGACCCAAGTCTGGGATTTGCCCAAGTCGAAAATCTGAAATCGAAATTTCTGCATGGTTGTGAGGAGGATGACGGAAAAACACGGATCTCGATCCCTGTTTGGCCGGCCGATATTACTTTTTTTGCTTGGTCGATTTGCTTTTGCGAGCAAAAAACTTATTTTAGAGGCCGCTCATTG
>CAIMMA010000169.1 GCA_903842475.1 uncultured bacterium | reverse complement strand
GGTTTTAAATCCTTTGGTTGGGATACCCCAAGGTGAACAGGGATGACGACCACCTGAACTTTTCCCTTCGCCACCACCCATAGGATGATCGACCGGGTTCATCGCTACGCCACGCACGGAGGGTCTAATACCTTTCCAACGCGAACGTCCGGCTTTTCCTAACTTTTGTCTTCCGTGCTCGGGATTTCCAACTTGCCCTATACAGGCACGACATTCCTTATTGAACCTGCGGACTTCGCCCGATGGCAGTTTCACCAACACTTGGTTACCATCTTTGGCCATGAGTTGTGCGGAAGCCCCGGCAGAACGCACAAGTTGCGCGCCTTTCCCAATTTTCATTTCAATATTGTGAATAACCGTGCCCAAGGGAATATTAATCATGGGCAAACAATTGCCCAGTTTAATGTCCGCGTCGGCACCGGCAACGACAACGTCGCCAACGGCCATGCCATTAGGGGCAAGAATGTAGGTTTTTTCACCGTCAGCATAGGTGAGCAAGGCTAAATTGGCTGAACGATTCGGATCGTATTCAATAGCAGTAACCTGAGCAGGTATACCGGTTTTGTTCCGTTTCCATTCAACGATTCTATATTTTCTTTTATGCCCACCTCCTTTATGCCGGGAGGTGATTCTTCCGTAGGCATTTCTACCACCGGATTTCTTCAAAGGTGATAAAAGACTTTTCTCGGGATCTTTATCAGTAAATTCCTGATGAACAGATACGTGATGCCGTTTTCCGGGTGATGTCGGTTTATGAATTTTAATAGACATTGGATTTCCTGTAATCTAGTCTCTGCAGATCTCAATCAAAGGTAAAAGAGGATCAAAGTTCATCGAGGAAGTTAATTTTCCCTTCCTTGAGTGTTATGTATGCTTTTTTCCAATCACTCGTTTTACCTGTGGATCGGGCTCCAACTCGTTTCTGTTTTCCATTCATATTACTGGTTGCTACTTTGGAAACCGAAACGTTAAATAAACTTTCAACTGCTTTTTTAATTTCGATTTTATTAGCTTTTGGATTAACCTCGAATATGACCTTACCCTGTGTTTCCTGTAAATGATTACCTTTTTCAGTTAAACAGGGTTTCTTAATAATGTCATAAATTGCTTTCATGATATCAACCTCTCTTCTAATTTAGCAAGGCTTGATTGAAGAAGCATTAGTTTAGAATATTTCAAGATGTCATAAACATTCAATCCAGCTACCGGAAGAACTTTAAATCCTATTGCATTTCGTGCAGACAAATTGATCTTCTCATCAACGCCTTCTGTTACAACAAGACACTCATCGAAACTAAAATTATTCATTATCTTAGTGAAGTTCTTGGTCTTAATCTCGGAAAGCTCAATCTGGTCGACAATAACGAGATTTCCTTCTTGATTACGAGCACTTAAGGCCATTCTCAAAGCCAACCTTTTGACTTTTTTGGGTAACGAATAACTGTAATCGCGTGGTTTAGGTCCGAAGACCGTTCCGCCGCCTCGCCACACCGGAGACCTGTTGCTCCCGGCTCGTGCCCTGCCGGTGCCTTTTTGTTTCCAAGGCTTGGCACCGCCGCCACTGACTTCACCACGGGTTTTGGTACAAGCATTACCACTTCGGCGATTAGCTCTCTGCATACAAACAACTTCATGCAAAATGCCGGTATTGATTTCAACATTGAACAATGCCTCGTTCAATTCGATTTCACCTATTTTTTCAGCTAGAGTGTTTAAAACATCACAAACTGCCATGAGAATCTCCTTAAAAGCAGTCCTGGCGATTAGGCTTTTGTATAAATATTGAGCAACCCGTTTTTTGCTCCCGGAACGGTTCCACGGACAAGCAAAACATTATCTTCGTTCCGAATATCAATGACTCGAAGATTCTTCTGAGTCATCAATGTGTTACCCATTCGGCCAGGCATTTTTTTCCCTTTGTACACGCGCGACGGCCAAGCACTGCAACCAATCGAACCAGGAGCGCGATGAAAATTGGATCCATGAGACGCTCCACCGCCGGAGAAACCATGACGTTTTATAACGCCTTGGAACCCCATCCCTTTAGTATTACCAGAAATATCTATGATATCGCCAATAGCCAAAATATCTGTCAGAGAAATCTGCTGCCCAACTTCATAGGCTTCAGGGTCTGTCACTCTGAATTCTTTGATATGATAAAAACCTTTCCCTCCGGAACGTTTAAAATGACCGGCTTCGGGTTTATTCATTCTTGATTCTTTTTTTTCCAAAAAACCTATCTGAATGGCATTATAGCCTTCCTTACCAAAGGTTTTTTTCTGAAGAATCGTACAAGGACCAGCTTCAATAACGGTAACGGGGATGGCTCGACCATTTTCGTCATACACCCGAGTCATACCAAGTTTGCGTCCTAATATTCCTTTCGTATTCGGCATCTGTCTACCTGAATTCAATTCTATGTTACATTAACCAAGTTAACACACCCCAGACCTTCCATATAAAAAACCGTAGGATCAGGGCAGTTTGATTTCCACATCTACCCCAGCAGATAATTCCAATTTCATGAGGGAATCTATAGTCTGCTGGGTCGGCTCTAGTATATCGAGTAATCGACGATGTGTCCGCATCTCGAATTGTTCTCGAGATTTTTTATCAACATGAGGAGAGCGCAATACCGTATATTTATTGATACTGGTCGGAAGTGGTATCGGTCCAATGACGGTTGCTCCGGTTCGCCTGGCGGTATCTACAATTTCTCGGGTAGAAAGGTCAAGTAATTTATGATCATAACCTTTCAATCTGATCCGGATTTTGTCTGTTGGAATCATGTATAATAACCTCTTATTCGATAATTTCGCTGACAACGCCTGCGCCGACGGTTCGGCCACCTTCACGGATTGCAAATCGAAGACCTGCTTCCATGGCGATGGGTGTAATCAACTCTCCCAAAATATGGATATTGTCGCCGGGCATAACCATCTCGACACCTTCTTCAAGGGTACAGACACCGGTAACGTCAGTGGTTCTGAAATAAAACTGAGGGCGGTACCCATTGAAAAACGGTGTGTGACGACCACCCTCTTCCTTGGTCAAAATATAGGCCTCAGCCTTGAATTTCTTGTGGGGCTTGATTGAACCCGGTTTGGCCAATACCTGCCCCCGGACAACATCTTCCCGTTTAACGCCGCGCAACAGTGCCCCAATGTTATCGCCCGCCTGTCCCTCATCGAGCAGTTTGCGAAACATCTCGACACCGGTACAGGTGGTCTTGGCAGTGTTCCGAATGCCGACGATCTCAATTTCGTCACCGACATGAACCACGCCACGTTCGATCCGGCCGGTAGCGACGGTGCCGCGACCGGAGATGGAGAAAACATCCTCAACCGGCATAAGAAAGGGTTTATCTACGGCCCGTTCAGGTTGCGGGATATAACTGTCAACTGCTTCCATCAGATTCCAGATGCACTTGGCTTTTTCCGGATCTTCCGGAAACTCGAGGGCCTGCAGCGCTGAACCCTGGATAATCGGAATATCGTCACCGGGGAAGTCGTACTTGTCGAGCAACTCACGGAGTTCCATCTCAACCAGTTCAATCAATTCAGGATCGTCGACCATATCGCATTTATTCAGAAAAACCACCATGGCCGGAACACCTACCTGGCGAGCAAGCAGAATATGTTCACGGGTTTGCGGCATGGGGCCGTCGTTGGCGCCAACTACCAGGATCGCACCATCCATCTGGGCGGCACCGGTGATCATGTTTTTGATATAGTCGGCATGACCTGGACAATCAACATGAGCGTAATGACGACTTGCGGTTTCATATTCAACATGGGCTGTCGCAATCGTAATACCGCGTTCTTTTTCCTCAGGCGCCTTATCGATCTCACTGAAATCGACAAATTTCGCCCAGCCCTTAGTTGCCAGCACCCGGGTGATCGCTGCTGTCAATGTTGTCTTGCCATGATCAATGTGACCAATCGTTCCCACATTGACATGCGGTTTTGTCCGCGAAAATTTTTCTTTAGCCATCGTAACGTACCTCAATCGGGTATAATAATTTATACGCCTCTGATCTTGTGTATTATGGTTTCCGCCCTCTTGGATGGTACCACTGCAAATTCACTAAATTTCATGGTAAACGTAGCACGTCCCTGGGTAGCCGATCTCAAGTCCGTCGAATATCCGAACATTTCCGCTAAGGGCGCCTTAGCACTGACGATCTGTCGGTTTCTTTCAACATCGACCCCATTAACCTGTGCTCGCTTTTTATTAAGATCGTTGATCACTTCCCCAAGATAATCATCGGGGGTAATCACTTCTAAATCCATGACAGGTTCAAGCAGCACCGGGTGCCCCTGCATGGCGGCCTTCCGGCAGGCCATGGTGGCCGCCACGCCGAATGCCATTTCCGTTGATTTTTCTTCATCAAAAGAACCACCGGTCAATTTAACGAGGACATCGAGCAACGGGTACCCTATAAGTGGCCCCGAATCTAAGCTATCCAGTACGCCTTTTCGGATAGAATCGATGAATTGCAGGGGAATAGAAGCTTCATCGATCAAGCATTCAAATTGATTCCCGCAACCTTTTGCTCCTGGATGTAATTCCAGTTCAACATGTCCGTACTGCTCTTTTCCGGCGCCTTGTGTGTCAAATTTGGCTTCCGCTTTACTCACAGTTGTCAAAGCTTCGCGATAGGCGACCTGTGGTTTCCCGACATTAGCCGAAACCTTGAATTCCCTGATAAGCCGGTCAATAATAATTTCGAGATGCAGTTCTCCCATCCCTGAAATGATTGTTTGCCCAGTGTCTTCACTTACAGACACCCTAAAGCTGGGATCTTCACGGACAATTTTCTCTAGACTTTCAGCCAGTTGTTGCTCATCTGCCTTAGTCTTTGGTTCAATGGCAACACCAATTACTGGTTCTGGAAAGGTAATTGTTTCCAAAACTATAAAGTCGCCATTTTCACACAGAGTATCTCCGGTCCTTGTAAATTTCAAGCCGGAGATAGCGCCAATGTCGCCAGTGCCTATCATGGTAACTTCTTCACGTTTATTGGCGTGAAGTTTTACTAGTTTCGAGATTTTTTCCGTTTTATTTTTACGCGGGTTAAATACCTTAGATCCTGCCTCAAGCGCACCTGAGTATACACGGATAAAGGATAAATTCCCCACATACGGATCATTTTGCAGTTTAAAAACCAAACCACAAAACTTTTCACTCCGTTCTGGCTTGCGGATAAGCGGCGCACCGTCCTTATCCGTCCCCTCTACAGGCGGAACATCAACGGGTGAAGGTAAGTACCATGCGATTGCATCCAAGAGTGGTTGTATACCTTTATTCTTGAAAGCAGATCCGCAGAGAACTGGAACCAAATCCAGTGCAAGCGTCGTTTTTCTTAACGCTGCCCTAATCTCACCGGGAGTGATCTCTTGATCATTTAAATATTTTTCCATGACGCCCTCATCGAAGTCGGCCAACTTCTCGAGGAGTGCCATTCGTGCGGCCGATGAATCGTTTAAATATGTTTCCGGTATTGACTCTTCAGTGACGAGTTGCCCCATGGAGCTTTCGTCAAATGTGAGCATTTTTTGGCTAACCAGATCAATAACACCTTCGAACTGGTCCTCACAACCGACTGGGATCGATATTGCAACCGGAACTGCTCCCAATCGATTTTCTATCTGCTCAAGGCATCTCGCAAAAGAAGCCCCGGCTCGGTCCATTTTATTAACAAAAGCGATCCGTGGGATTTTATACCGATTCGCTTGCCGCCAAACTGTTTCAGACTGAGGCTCGACGCCTCCAACCGCGCAAAAGACAGCCACAGCCCCATCTAAAACCCGCAAACATCGTTCAACCTCAACGGTAAAATCCACATGGCCAGGTGTATCAATGATATTAACCTGAAACTCTCTCCAAAAGCAGGTTGTGGCAGCCGAGGTAATAGTAATTCCTCGCTCCTGCTCTTGTTCCATCCAATCCATGACAGCCGTGCCGTCATGGACTTCGCCAAGCTTATGCGAACGTCCCGTATAATAAAGAATACGTTCCGTTGTGGTGGTTTTTCCCGCATCGATATGGGCCATTATGCCGATATTGCGCACATTGGATAATGGTTCTATCCCCGCCAAAATGATTACCTGTATATCCTAAAGTCATTTCTCGGTATACAATCCAAGAAAAATGTCGCTGTAAATACAGCATAATCTAGCAGATGTCAATCCACTTTTCCTTACAAGAAAAATTTTCCTGAACCCTACCAGCGATAATGTGCAAATGCCTTGTTAGCTTCTGCCATTTTATGGGTGTCATCTTTTTTCTTGATTGACGCGCCGCGGTTGTTGTAAGCATCCAAAAGTTCTGCGGCCAATTTTTCTGACATTTTTTGGCCGGACCTACCTTTAGAGAAACCAATAATCCACCGGATCGCAAGCGCGTTACGTCGTTCCGGGCGGACTTCAACCGGCACCTGATAGGTAGCACCACCGACCCGACGACTTTTAACCTCGACCCGCGGGCGCACATTCTCCATCGCTTCTTCAAAAACCGTCAACGGTTCATGGTCGGCGATCTTGGTATCGATGATTTCCATTGCCTCGTAAAACAGACGGCGCGCAACAGTTTTCTTACCAGCCCCCATCAACCCATTGGTAAACTTAGCCACCAAAACAGAGTTGAACTTAGGGTCCGGAGCAACAGGTCGTTTATCTAATAATTTCTTTCTTGGCATACCTTAACTCTTTGCATTCCATAAACAGAGATTTATTTGGGACGTTTTGCTCCATACTTAGAGCGCCCCTGTCGACGGTCATTGACCCCAAGCGTATCCAGCGTACCGCGAATAATATGGTATCGAACACCGGGTAAATCCTTCACGCGGCCCCCGCGAATCAGCACCACCGAGTGCTCTTGCAGGTTATGCCCAATACCCGGGATATACGAGGTAACCTCAATCCCGTTGGTCAGGCGCACCCTAGCCACCTTACGCAAAGCCGAGTTCGGTTTCTTTGGGGTGGTGGTATAGACTCGCACACACACACCTCGTTTTTGCGGGCAATCCTGCAGCGCGGGAGTGTTTGACCGTTTGGTCATCTTCTTCCGTCCATTCCTGACAAGCTGATTAATCGTGGGCATCCGGGCAACTCCTTTTAATAATACAGTCAAGCCTCTCACCAGACAGAGGGACAGGCATGAAAGAACGAATTAATAATCCAATACTAGGTAAAGGTCAAGTTTTATCTTTGCAGATTAGTCTTATCGAGCCGATATCTCTGTAGACCGGTTCCGGCAGAAATCAACCGCCCCATAATGACGTTTTCTTTCAATCCTGACAGATCGTCGATTTTCCCTGCCATGGCGGCGTTGGTCAAGACCTTGGTTGTTTCCTGGAAGGACGCCGCAGAAATAAAAGAATCCGTTGAAAGCGAGGCTTTGGTTACCCCCAGCAGCAGTGGCTCAGCGGCGGCTGGTTGCAACTTGTCGCGTAACAAACCCTCATTCTCTTCTTGAAATTTCCACCATTCCACCTGTTGATCAAGCATGAATTTAGAGTCGCCAGCATCGGTAATCCGAACACGTTTCAACATCTGGCGGACAATGGTTTCAATGTGCTTATCATTAATTTTAACACCCTGCAGGCGATACACCTCCTGGATTTCATTGACCAGAAAGCGCGCCAAGGCCTCTGCCCCTTTGACACGAAGAATATCGTTTGGCAGCCTGATACCTTCCATTAAAGGATCACCAGCTTCAACACGATCATTTTCGTGCACGGTGATATGTTTAGATTTGGCAATCAGGTACTCTTTCGATTCTCCAATTTCAGGCGTAATTATAACCCGACGTTTCCCTTTTAAATCCTTGCCGAAACTTACCCGACCGTCAATCTCAGTAATTATCGCTTGTTCCTTGGGCTTGCGCACTTCAAATAGTTCAGCAACCCGAGGTAGACCACCGGTGATATCTTTGGTTTTTGTCGTTTCCCTTGGAATTTTAGCGATCACTGTACCGGGTGTAATAACATCCTGCTCATTGACAGTGATGATCGAGCCCACCGGTAACGGATACCGCGCGGCCAACTCGCCATCCGGCAGTTTCAAGGTCCTGCCACGGTCATCTTTGATGGAAATACGCGGGTTCATCTGCTTCGTGGAACTCGTCGGGGTAATGACCTTGCTGGCTTTGCCGGTGATCTGGTCAACCCGTTCCTGCATGGAGTCGCCTTCGGTAACATCACCGTATTTAATCTTACCACCAACTTCGGCAACAATAGGAACAGAGAAAGCATCCCAATCGGCGATAACGGTCCCGGGATCCACCACCAGCCCATGGGTAATTCTCAGCGTGGCACCATAGGGGACCGGAAAGCGTTCCCGGTCAACGCCTTTGTCGTCGAGTACGGTAATTTCGGCATTTCGGTTCATGACAACTTCAAAGCCATCATTATTCTTGACCGAATGCAGGTTTTTGTAACGAATCTGCCCGCCGCGTTGGGTTCTCACCTCTGCCTGCTCAACCGCACCCCTTGCCGTACCACCAATATGGAAGGTCCGCATGGTCAACTGAGTGCCAGGTTCACCAATGGACTGGGCTGCAATGATACCAACGGCTTCACCAATATTCACCATGTGGCCACGGCCAAGATCTCGGCCATAACACATCGCACAAACACCGCGTTTGGCCTCGCAGGTAAGCACCGATCTGATATGGACTCGATCAACACCAGCGGCCTCAATGGCTTCGACACGATCTTCCGTGATTTCTTTCTCCATCCCGGCGAGAATCTCACCGGTGTGAGGGTCGACTACATCTTCAAGGGCGACACGACCCAAGATACGTTCACCGATACGGACAATCACCTCGCCACCCTCAATCAACGGTTCAGCTAGTGTTCCCCGCATAGTGCCGCAGTCTTTCATGACGATGGTGGAGTCCTGGGCCACATCAACCAGTCGTCGGGTCAAATACCCAGAGTTAGCTGTTTTCAGCGCTGTATCTGCCAACCCTTTGCGTGCGCCATGGGTAGAAATGAAATACTCGAGTACGCTTAGCCCTTCTCGGAAGTTAGCCTTGATCGGGGTTTCGATAATCTCACCGGAAGGTTTAGCCATCAGGCCGCGCATACCCGCAAGCTGTCTGATCTGATCTTTTGACCCACGAGCACCGGAGTCAGCCATGATATAAACCGAATTAAAACTCTTGATCTCCTGAACCTTTCCTGAAGAATCCTGGACAAACTGAACCGCCATTTCGTCCATCATTTCCTTGGTGATTTTATCGGTGGCTTTTGACCAGATATCAATAATTTTATTGTATTTTTCGCCATCGGTGATCAATCCGTCAGAATACTGCTGATCAACGTCCGCCGCTTCTTTTTCTGCATCTTCGACAAACTCTTCTTTCCGAACCGGTATTTTCATATCATTGATACATATGGATATGCCAGCGCGGGTGGCATATTCATAACCTAGATCCTTCAATCTATCGGCAAGGATAACGGTTTCTTTGGTGCCGCCATGGCGATAGGTATAATCGATCAGAAAGGCCAATTCTTTCTTAGACAATTCCTTGTTGACCAGTGCATAGGGTACGACGGGCGGCAACAATTCCCCGACGAGCATCCTGCCGATGGTAGTATTGACCAACACCCCGTTAATTCGTACTTTAACCCGAGCCTGCATGTGAACGGCCTCATGATCATAGGCGATGCGGGCCTCTTCAGCAGAACTGAAAATCATCCCCTCGCCGGTGACTCCAAAACGTTCACGGGTCATATAATACAACCCGAGCACGATATCTTGGCTGGGAATGATAATAGGCCCACCGTTAGCAGGGGAAAGAATATTGTTGGTCGACATCATCAACACCCTGGCTTCGACCTGTGCTTCGACCGACAAGGGCACATGAACCGCCATCTGGTCGCCGTCAAAGTCAGCGTTGAAAGCAGCGCAAACCAAGGGATGAAGCTGGATAGCCTTGCCTTCAATCAATACCACCTCAAAGGCCTGCATACCCAATCTGTGCAGGGTAGGAGCGCGGTTGAGGATAACCGGATATTCCTGAACAATATCATCAAGCACGTCCCATACTTCTTTGGTGCCTTTTTCGACCATCTTTCTGGCACTCTTGATAGTGGTGACATACCCTTTGCGTTCGAGCTTGTTGTAGATGAAAGGTTTGAACAACTCAAGAGCCATCTTTTTCGGCAAGCCGCACTGATGCAAACGCAAATGAGGACCTACAACAATAACGGAACGACCTGAATAGTCGACCCGTTTACCAAGCAGATTCTGCCGAAACCGCCCTTGTTTGCCTTTGAGCATATCGGAAAGCGATTTGAGCGGCCGTTTATTGGGGCCAGTAATAGTGCGTCCTCTCCGACCGTTATCAAACAACACATCAACGGCTTCCTGCAGCATTCGTTTTTCGTTACGAATGATAATATCGGGAGCATCGAGTTCTAATAAACGTTTCAATCGATTGTTTCGATTTATAACCCGTCGGTAGAGATCATTAAGATCGGAAGTGGCGAAACGTCCGCCTTCGAGGGGCACCAGTGGTCGTAAATCAGGAGGCAACACTGGGATAACCTCTAAAATCATCCATTCGGGGCGGTTGCCGGAATCGCGGAAAGCTTCAACCACGTTAAGCCGTTTCCCGTATTTAGTACGCTTGGTACCGGATCCGGTTTCCTTCATCTCTTTACGAAGGGTGATGGAAAGTTCTTTTAGATCAAGCCCCATGAGCATTTCACGGATAGCTTCGGCGCCGATCCCCACCCTGAATTTCCCAGGATGCTCTTCCAAAGCCGTGCGATACTGATCCTCACTGAGCAAGGAACCAACCGGGATATCTTCCACCCCGGATGCGACAACTGCATAAGACTCAAAGTAAAGGATTCGCTCCAATTGCTTCAGTGTCATATCCAAAATAGCACCGATTTTGGATGGCAAACTCTTTAAAAACCAAATATGTGCTACCGGGGCGGCCAGTTCGATATGCCCTAACCGTTCCCTGCGTACTTTGGACTGGATGACTTCGACACCACATTTTTCACAGACTACCCCGCGGTGTTTCATCCGTTTATACTTACCGCAATTGCATTCATAGTCTTTTACCGGACCAAAAATTTTGGCGCAGAAGAGACCGTCACGTTCGGGTTTGAACGTTCTGTAATTGATGGTTTCAGGCTTTTTCACTTCTCCATGCGACCATTCCCTGATCTTTTCAGGGGAGGCGAGCGAAATTTTCACCTTGTTAAAAATGACGGGACCTTTCGGCTTTGCAAAGAAGCTAAACAGTTCTTCCACGAAATCACCTATCCTATTTCAAATCAATCCGTTAAAACGGCCGAAACAATGGTTTCTTTTAAATACATTCCTGGGCAACGAAAGCCACGTTAGCTATTCTTGCAGCTCAATATCCAGGCAAAGCCCTTTCAACTCTTTGACGAGTACATGGAACGATTCCGGCAATCCTGTCTCGAGGAAGTTGTTGCCTTTGACGATTTTTTCATACATCGTGGTTCGCCCTTCGACATCATCGGATTTGACTGTCAAAAATTCCTTGAGGGTATAGGCAGCGCCATAGGCCTCCATGGCCCAGACCTCCATCTCTCCCAACCGCTGACCACCGAACTGGGCCTTACCGCCTAAAGGTTGTTGGGTTACAAGCGAATAGGGCCCTGTCGATCGAGCATGAATTTTATTGTCAACCAAGTGATGCAGTTTGAGCATGTACATCACACCCACAGTGACCTGATTGTCGAAGGCTTCTCCAGTCAACCCATCGTAAAGCGTTGATTGCCCCACCTCGTCGACTCCTGCCTCGACCAGCATTTGCCGGATTTCCGATTCGGAGGCGCCGTCAAAAACCGGGGTGGCAACATGAATTCCATGCCCGTATTTACGCATCGTTTCGACGAGCGCCTCATCGCTGAGCCCTTCGGTCAAACGTTGGTATTCATCCTGGCTGTACACATCATGCAAACGTTGTTTCAATCGTTCCACTTCGTTCTGTTTGGCAAATGCGGCCACCTGTTCACCGAGTTTCTTGGCGGCAAAACCAAGGTGGCATTCCAGCACCTGCCCGACATTCATACGTGAGGGGACACCCAAAGGATTAAGAACGATATCGACGGTGGTACCGTCGGCAAAGAAAGGCATATCTTCTTCGGGCAACAACCGGGATACGACACCTTTGTTGCCATGACGACCGGCCATTTTATCGCCCACAGACAATTTCCGTTTGGTCGCGACGTAAATTTTGACCATTTTAACTACACCCGGAGGAAGATCGTCGCCCTTCTCCATACGTTCTACAACGCCTTGATAACGCCCACGAACAACACTGGCTTGACTGTTATATCGTGTAAAAACAGTATCAATATCATCAGAATATTTGGCTTTGTCGGCAAAATCTATTTCACGTAATTCAGCAAAACTGATCTGATCGATAATTTTGGCGGTTAACTGCTTGCCAAGTTTGAGCAGCACCTTGCCTTTTTTATCTTTAATATCGCCCTTGGCGGTGCGCCCTTCCAGAAGAGTTGCCAAAGATTTACGAACGCCCTTTTTCAAACTCTTCAACTCATCTTCCATGTCTCGATTGAGTCGTTCGATTTCTATTTCTTCGATCATCAGGGTGCGTTCATCTTTATCAACCCCTTTTCGGGAGAAGACTTTGGCGTCGATGACCACGCCCTCGATTCCGGGCGGAACGCGCAGAGATGAGTCTTTTACATCACCGGCCTTCTCACCAAAAATGGCTCTGAGCAGCTTTTCTTCAGGTGACAACATACTTTCACCCTTAGGAGTGACTTTGCCAACCAGCATATCTCCGGCGCGAACTTCAGCGCCGATGCGTACGATTCCTGACTCATCGAGGTTACGAAGTCCTTCTTCACCAACATTAGGAATGTCCCGGGTAATTTCCTCTTTGCCGAGTTTGGTGTCGCGTGCCATGGTTTCGAAAATTTCGACATGCACGGAGGTAAAAGTGTCTTCTTTTAACAAGCGTTCATTGATCAGAATAGAATCTTCGAAGTTGTATCCACGCCAAGGCATAAAAGCGATGGTCACATTCTTGCCAAGCGCGAGTTCTCCGGCTTCGGTAGAAGGCCCATCAGCAAGCACCGACCCTTTGACAACACGTTCACCGGGGAGAACCAAGGCCCTCTGGTTGAAACAAGTGTTTTGGTTTGATTTTTTATATTTCGATAAATGATACACACCAATCCCGGTGTCAAACCCATCAATACCGGGTTCATCGTAACGAATAACAATACGATTGGCATCGGACTCTTCAACCACACCACTGCCCCCGGAAAGCAAACAGGCCCCTGAATCGCGAGCAACATATTTTTCAACCCCAGTCCCTACTAACGGGGAGCGGGTTTGCAGGAGGGGAACTGCTTGACGTTGCATGTTGGAGCCCATCAAGGCACGGTTTGCATCATCATTTTCGAGAAATGGGATAAGGGACGCAGCAACCGAAACCATCTGATTAGGTGCAACATCCATCATGGATATATCATCAGCGGATACCATAGATACCTCGCTTTCATGACGGGCGATCAGATATTCATCGACCAGTCGCCCTTCAGAAATCGCGACCTTTGCAGGTGCGATAACATGATTCTCTTCCTGCAAGGCAGAAAGATACTTATAATCATTAGAAACCATCCGCTCTTTCACATACCGATACGGGGTTTCGATGAATCCATAAGGATTGACAGTGGCGTAGGTGGCAAGGGAAACGATTAAGCCGATGTTCGGCCCCTCAGGCGTTTCAACCGGACAGATTCGACCATAATGGGTAGGATGTACATCGCGGACCTCAAAACCGGCACGCTCCCGTGAGAGACCTCCTGGTCCAAGTGCAGAAAGACGACGCTTGTGCGTAACCTCTGACAAGGGATTGGTCTGATCCATAAACTGAGACAACTGGCTGGTGCCAAAAAATTCCTTGATAGCAGAAGTCACCGGCTTAGGATTGACGAGGTCGTGGGGCATCAAGGTTTCGATTTCCTGCAGGGTCATCCGCTCCTTGATGGCGCGCTCCATCCGTACAAGCCCCATGCGGAACTGGTTTTCACAGAGTTCGCCAACGGTGCGAACCCGCCGGTTACCCAAATGATCAATGTCATCGCCGTCTTTCAACTCATCTTTAATCCTAACCAGATGCTTAACGCTTTTAACGATGTCCTCTTTGGTCAGTGTTCGGACCTCGATAGGTGTCTGCACTCCAAGCTTGGTATTAATTTTGTATCGACCAACCTCGGAAAGATCGTAGGTGGTGGCACTGAAAAACAAATTATCGAAGAATGTCTTTGCCACCTCCTGAGTGGGAGGACTGGAAGGTCGCAAACGGCGATAAATTTCAATCAGAGCTTCCTCGGTGTCCTTGATTTTGTCGATCAAGAGCGTTTTCCGGAAAGATTCGCTGAAGTTAACACCATCAATAAAGAGCAAGGCAAAAGAATTGACCCCAGCGTCCATAAAGGCCTGGAGGGTGGCAGGAGTGATGACATCATTGCATTTTACAAGAATTTCACCGGTTTGTGGGTGAACAATGTCCCTGGCAAAAAAGCGACCGTGAAGTTCTTCAACTTCTACGGCCAAAGAGGTAACCCCAAGACTTTCGATTTTTTTCGCGAGAGTTTTTGTTACTTTTTTCCCTTTTTTTGCAATAACACTGCCATCAACCGGATTGATAATATCGGTGGTTAAACGTTGATTAGCAAACGTTACCGGGTTAAAGGCGACCGCGTATTTTTCACCATCAAAATGAATAATATCGGAATGATAAAATTCATTGAGCAATTCCTCATCATTATAGCCAAGTGCTTTAAGAAGAACACTGACCGGAAGTTTACGGCGTCGATCAATTCGTACATAAAGGACGTCTTTGATATCAAATTCGAAATCAAGCCATGAGCCACGTACGGGAATTATTCGAGCAGAATAGAGTCGCTTGCCGGAGGCGTGAGATTTGCCGTGATCATGGGTGTAAAACAAGCCGGGTGAACGCTGTAATTGATTAACGACGACCCGCTCTGTGCCATTCACCACAAACACGCCATCTTGGGTCATGAGCGGTAAGGCGCCGAGGAACACTTCTTGCTCTTTGATATCACGAACGGATTGAACCCCAGTTTCCTCATCGACATCAAAGGTTATCAAGCGTACAGTGATTTTGAGGGGAGCTTCGTAAGTCATGCCTCTTTCGATGCATTCCGGAACGGTGTATTTCGGTTCACCAAAGGAATACCGGACAAACTCTAATGAACATAAGCCATTGAAATCAGAAATAGGAAATATACTCTGAAATATGGCTTGCAGCCCATTGTCTTTACGTAACTCAGGTGCAATCCCCCTTTGCAGAAAGTGCTCGTAAGATTCCCGCTGCATTGCGATAAGATGTGGCGGTTCGATAATCTGGCTTGTCTTAGCAAAACTCTTACGTACTCTTCTCATAGTTTCCTCGAAACATTCCGCGTGATTCAGATTGATATGTGATATTCCACTGAATTTACGAATAAATATTCAACGAACATCCAACCTGTAAAAAAAAAATACCTACAAACACAGGAACGCTACGGGGCTTGAAGCCCTATAGCGTTACCTGATGCATGTTTTGCTCTCGGGAAGTTGTTACCCGATAAGCACAAATGAAAATAATTATTTGATTTCTACACTTCCGCCAGCGCTTTCAATCTGAGCCTTGATCGCTGCAGCTTCGTCCTTGCTGACCGCTTCTTTAACAGCAGCCGGTACGCCTTCCACTAAATCCTTAGCCTCTTTCAAGCCTAATGAAGTGATAGCACGAACTTCTTTGATAACCTTAATTTTCTGGTCGCCTGCGCTAGTCAGAATAACATCAAATTCGGTTTGCTCTTCAGCAACCGCGGCACCTTCTCCACCGGCGGAAACTGCAGCAACCGCTACCGGTGCTGCAGCTGAAACTCCAAATTTTTCTTCCAACTCTTTGATAAGCTCAGAGAGTTCCAGCACTGTCATATTAGCAATAAAATCAATCACGTCTTGTTTTGTTACGGCCATTTTCCTTCCTCCTGAAAATAATCAAAATATACCCATCAGTTTTTTCGCCGAGGGTTTGAAATTTAATTTTCCTTCTGCTCTTTTATTGCCGTTAAGGCATACACCAATCCTTGCGGTACTGCATTTAGAACACGTACAAAGCTTGTCGGTACCGCTGCCATGGTTCCAAGGAGCTTGGCAAGCAATTCTTCTCTGCTTGGCAGCAAAGAGAGAGCCTGTACATCTTCTACGCTTAGCATGCTTCCGGCAAGGACTGCGGAACGAATGGTAAATGCGCTAAATTCTTTTGCAAAAGCCGTTAAAACTTTTGCAGGGCCCACAGGTTCTGTAAACCCGATCGCAACAGCGGTGGTGCCTGTAAAGGAATCGCTCAACCCCTCATATGCCGTTCCTTTCACTGCAAGTCGCAGCAAGGTGTTTTTGGCAACCTGGATTTGAGCATCGTTATCCCTAAGATTTTTTCGCAGTTTTTCCAGTTCCGTATTTTTAAGCCCGCGGTAATCGGTGACAACAGCAAACTTAGCTTTCGAAAAAGTTTCGTTAAGTTCACTGATGACATCGGTTTTTTGATCGCGATTCAACGTTTATACCTCCTTACGTATGTTGTGGGACTGTCAGAAGAGCAGAGTAGAGGAATGAAGACAATCAGCCGGTATAATGAAATTGAGCCGTATTGGTCTAAGCAGGTGGCAAACTGTTATAAAAAGTTATGCCATTATACTTCCGTGCCTGCTGTCTCTGACCTTCCCTAAAATTAATCTTATTGTTGCTGCAGAAAAGTGTTACTAACAATGGATCCCTATAAAGGCCAAATGCTTCCGTTGGAGTTACGCTGCCTTAATCAGCGAGCGCACTTGCAAAGGATCGATTTTAAAACCAGGGCCCATCGTGCTGGAAACTGAAATAGCGCGCAAGTAAATGCCTTTGCTAGTCGATGGTTTAAGTTGAATGAGTTTGTCAATGAAGGCTAATATATTTTCTGCAAGTTTTTCGACGCCAAAAGAGCTTTTGCCCATGACGGCGTGTACAACTCCAGCCTTATCGACACGAAAATCCACCTTGCCCTTTTTGATCTCGTTGACTACACGTTCGATATCGAACGTAACAGTTCCTAATTTGGCGTTAGGCATAAGATTTCTAGGCCCGAGGATGCGACCGATCTTTCCAACTTCACCCATCATGTCGGGAGTAGCGATGGTCTTATCGAATTCAAGCCAACCACCTTTGATTTTTTCAACTAATTCGTCTGAACCTGCGAAATCAGCGCCTGCAGCCAATGCTTCTTTTTCCTTCTCCCCTTTAGCGAAAACGAGTACACGGGCGGTTTTGCCTGTACCATTGGGTAGAATAACACTGGAACGAACCATCTGGTCCGCATGGCGTGGGTCAACGCCCAAACGCACAGCGATATCAACAGATTCATCAAATTTGGCAAATTTAGCGTTGAGCACATGTCCAAGTCCTTCTGCAAGATCATGGAGAGCTTTACGATCTACCGAGGCAACGACATTTTTATAGTTTTTCCCACGTTTAGGCATAATAACCCCTCTATTCTCCCTGGTGCACAGTGGTATGCACAGGTATAACGAATTAAAACAACTTATTTAATAATAGTAATTCCGCAACTTCTAGCGGTTCCTTCGATGATGCGAATGGCTTGATCCACATTATATGCATTCAAATCCGGCATCTTAATTTCGGCAATTTCACGAATTTTCGCAGAATCGAGTTCAGCTACGCGTTCTTTTTTGGGATTGCTAGAACCTTTGGACAACCCTGCAGCTTTTTTGAGCAATACCGATGCAGGCGGCGTCTTGGTGATAAAACTGTAGGAACGATCTGAATAGACAGTGATAACAACCGGGATAATGGTATCACCAACGGATTGGGTTTGAGCATTAAAAGATTTACAAAAATCCATAATGTTCACACCATGCTGCCCAAGAGCCGGGCCCACAGGGGGAGAAGGGTTGGCTTTTCCCGCTGGAATCTGCAGTTTAATGAATGCTGTTATTTTTTTTGCCATAATTTAATCCTCCACGATAAACCGGGAGCTCAATTTTTACTCACCTGGATATATTCGAGTTCAACCGGTGTCGAACGACCAAAAATGGAAACAGTCACTCTCACCCGGCCCTTCTCCGGATACACTTCTTCGATGACACCTTGGAAATTAGCAAACGGTCCGTCGATAACTCGTACGGGGTCACCCTCAACAAAGATCACTTTGGGTTTTGGTTTATTAGCCCCCTCGGCGATCCGTCCTAAAATTTTTCGAGCTTCTTGGTCTGTCAGTGAAGGAATTTTTTTATAAATATCTTTGTCCGATCCGGCTTGATTCATATTAATGCCAACGAAGCCGGTTACTCTTGGAGTTTCTTGTACTGTGTGCCAAGAGTGTTCATTCATTTCCATATTTACCAGGATATATCCTGGAAAAAATTTCCGCTCCGAGGTTTTCCTTGCCCCTTTCACCATTTCAACTACCTGTTCGGTGGGTACAAGAATTTCACCAAAGAGTTCTTCCTGACCTGCTAATCTGATCCGTTCTTCAAGTGTTGTTTTAACTTTATTTTCAAAACCAGTGTGCGTATGAACTATGTACCAACATTTTGCCATGAGAAAAGCCCCAGCGTGTCAATTATTTAAGAATGGTTGACACTAATTTGCCCAGAAGAAGATCGACTGAACCGAGATATAACGAGATAATAACAACCAAGAGAATGACGAAACCCGTCAACCCCGCGGTGGTTTTCATTCCCGGCCAAACGATCTTACGGAATTCGGAGTGCACCTCAAGAATAAATGCACGAATGCCAGACGGGGAGAAGTAAGACTGACCTTCAAGATCGCCAGACTCTTTTTTGGTATCCATACCCACCTTGCCTGTCCGAATTGTTTTTTTAATCGACATTATTTTGCTGAGAAGCTTAAAATTTCACATTGCTGTGAATACTCAATGATGGCAGGCCAGGAGGGACTCGAACCCCCAACCCCCGGATTTGGAGTCCGGTGCTCTACCATTAGAGCTACTGGCCTGTCTATTTGGTTTCCTTGTGTGGCGTATGCGCCTTACAAAAGGGGCAATATTTTTTCAGCTCCAGTTTGTGAGGGATGGTGCGTTTGTTCTTAGTGGTGGTGTAGTTGCGCTGCTTACAAACTTGACAAGCTAACGTAATATTATCTCTCATATTCAACTCTACTAGAGTGACAGCAGCCGGGTCAAGCCCGGCTGCTCATCTCACTTCAATGATATTCCTGTCAGGGAATAGCGTTTATTCGATAATTTCGCTGACAACGCCTGCGCCGACGGTTCGGCCACCTTCACGGATTGCAAATCGAAGACCTGCTTCCATGGCGATGGGTGTAATCAACTCTCCCAATATATGGATATTGTCGCCGGGCATAACCATCTCGACACCTTCTTCAAGGGTACAGACACCGGTAACGTCAGTGGTTCTGAAATAAAACTGAGGGCGGTACCCATTGAAAAACG
>CAIMMA010000168.1 GCA_903842475.1 uncultured bacterium | reverse complement strand
TAAATATAATCGCAGACGATTATAACTACGCACTGGCAGCGTAAGCTGCTGTGCCGTTCCACCGGCCTTCGCCTGTAAGGCCGGATTCGGGGCGTCGACTCAACAGGCTGGTTATCCGCGCGTGCCTGGAGCGTGGATGATAAGACTCTTCAGGCTGGCATCCGAATATCCCGGTCCCGGGTGAGAAACGGATGCGAGAACCAATCCTGGGACTAAGCATGTAGATACATAAGGGGAGAGTTTTCGGACCCGGGTTCAACTCCCGGCGCCTCCACCATTTCACAGTTCAGCAACATTCAAAGAAGTCCAAAAAAGCCCGCTTTCCTTAAGGATTGCGGGTTTTTTTGTTGTCCGAACCCGTCCAGGTAGATCTACTCGAATCCAATTATTATAGGGCTGTTGGTACCATCAGGCTTTCGTCGGTACCAAATCGATACCAACGAACGGAAAAAACGCGAGCATTTCAAAGTGTTGAAGGATTGAGTTGATTTATTTTATTTTGAGGGTACCAACATGGGTGGCGCTACCAACAAGTTGACAGACTTGGCTTTGCGGAACGCGAAGCCGGACGACAAACCTCGGCGATTATCTGATGATGGCGGTCTCTTTTTTGAGGTCAGGCCGAATGGATCGAAGTATTGGCTTATGGCCTATCGGTACGGCCAGGGGCTATGAGCAGGCCCTCAAGGGTTTTGCCGACTATCTCCGCCAACATCGATCGGGAAATCTGCGTAGCGCCAGCGAGGAGGAAGCCCGGCAATATCTTGCCGAGCGCTCCCAGGTGGTCGGTCAGAAGACCCTTGATCTGGATCGCCAGGCGATCCAGATCCATCTTGGTCAGAAGTTGTTGATTGTCTGCAGCTGCAAAGAGAGCACCCTCGCCACCCGGAGCTATACTCTTGCCCAGGTGGAGCGGATACCCCGCAAGTCGAGCGATTTCTTGAAATCCTCGTGGGGGAAATGACCCGGGGAGAAATTATGGCACAACTTGGCCTCAAAGACCGAATGCTCTTCAGCAAAGAATACCTGACCCATGCCATGGCGGAAGGGTATATCGAAATGACCATCCCGGAAAAACCCAGCGGCCGCCTGCAGAAGTACCGGCTGACCGAAAAAGGGCGCAGGGCTGTCGGCAGTGGTGGATAACCATGGAACCAGCGACAGATACTTTTCAACCACGGAACACACTGAATACACAGAAAGAACAGCAGTACCGTGAGTACGAAGTGAACGAGGCGGTCACTTTGCATGATGGTCTCCCTGTTTTGACGCCCATGGGCGAGTTCACTGGGAGCGTAAACGATCCGGTGGAACGACGGGTTAACGCGGAATATTTCCCTCTCGTTCCTTCAGCCACCCAATCACCGCCCCAATGAGCTGGTCGTCGTATCCCTGAAAACTGTGGTCAGCGCCGGAAATTTTGACCTGTCTGAAGGCCCCCGAAACCAACGAGCGCCGGTTCTCAGCACTCTTCCGATCAAGGGGCGTATTGTCTGCGTAAACGTCGAGTACCGGAAGACGAATACTCGACAGGTTCTGATTCGCATCTAACGGCTTGCCGCCGCCTTCCAAGAGCCCGACACCTATGTAGCCAACAATCACCGGCGTGGGCCTTTCCGCAATGAAGGCCGTGGTCATCCGCGCCCCCATACTATACCCCATAAGATAAATCCGCTTTACACCCTTTTCGGTAGTCAAGTAGACGATTGCCGCCTGGATCGTTTTGAATGCATCAGAGAAGGTAGGAGCGTAGTCCAGATACTTGGTACTGGACAACACCGGCATTTGAAGAGAGAGCGTGTGGAATCCGAGTTCCTTGTTGATGCTCTTGCGGAGCGGGCTGACGACCTGAGAATCCGGCCCTTGGCCTCTGCCGTGGGCTAAAATCACTGCCGTGGCACTGTTCTTCCCTGCCAGGTACTCACCTTTTGGCATCTCGGCGTGCGCCATGCCGCACATCCAAAGGGCCATCATCAGTAGAGCAAGCATGCGTTTCATGTGTCCTCCTTTCGCCAACAAGTAAAGGCGGTTCCTATTCACTCGCTGGCTCATTCCATTTGCCGCTGTTCCAGAAAGTTTCAAGCGTCGGGCGCCATCGGTCCTGGTTCAATTGCTTGCTCTTCAACCACTGCGCGTCGTAATAACTGTTACTGTAGCGTTTTCCGTCATCGCAAATGATGGTGACGATTGCTCCTTGTTCTCCCTTTCGATGCATCTCTTCAAGAAGACGCATGGCCCCGACGAGGTTCGTCCCGGTGGAAGGCCCAGGCTCGTAACCGGTGAGCGCGAAGGTAAGCCTCATGGCCGCTATGGACGCGTCGTCCGGGGTCTTGAACATGCGGGCGACTCCAGTCCTGAGCAGGCTGAACGTTTTGCCGAAAACGACGGGCCCGCTGGAGCCGATGCCCTCTATCCTGGACCCCTTCGGCGAGGTGACGGCGTTGTCGTCTGTGCGGTACCACTCAAAAAGCGCAGAATCCTCCGGGTCGACCACCGCAAGTTGGGTTGAGCAGTTGCGCCCGCTATTGTCCGCCCATTTGCGAAGATATCGGGCAATGCTCGTGGCGGTTCCGCCTGAGCCCGCGCCCGCGACAAACCAAACTGGACAGGGATGGCCGCCACCTTCCAATTGACGGAATATTTCGCTGGCCATATTCATGGTCCGATCAGGCGATGCATCCACGAAATCGAGACTTTTTTCAGCATTGGCGAATTGATTGAGATTATAGCCGTTAGGTTCCTTGGCGAGCAGTTCCTCCAGGTAGGCTGCGGGGGTGACTCCGGTGGGCGCTATGGCCGTCTGGCCTCCGTAATCGCGGATAGCTTGCATTTTAAGCGGGCTTATCCCTGCTCGCATCACGGCGGTGAAGGGCAGCCCCAAGAGTTTGGCGAAATAGGCCTCACCGATGCCTGTATTGCCGCTGGTCACCTCATACAGACTTGTGCTCGGGCCGATCTCCCCGTTGACAAGGGCCTGCATGAGCAATCCCCAGGCGACCCGATGCTTCAAGCTGCCGGTGGGGCTCAGACCCTCATTTTTCAGATACAGACACAAGCCGCTGTTGAAGGGTGGAACAAGCCGTAACAACGGCGTCACCCCGCTCCGACGACGATCTTCCCAAAGCGTTTTGATCGAGTTTCTGATCCACGCAGGATCATGCAAGCAGACCGATGTCTCTTTTATCAATGACTCGGCAAACACAGAAGCGCCAAAGAGCGAGTCGCTGAAGAGGAGGCCGGCGAGTCCGGCCAGGCTCTTGCAGGTGAAGTCTCTCCGCTCAATGTTGATGTCATCGTCATGCACTCGATGCGTCGTCATGGCGTCCCCCTCCTATGAGTTATAAAAATAGACATTGACTCGTTAATTCAGCAAAACCGGCCAGGTAGCGTAGCCCTCATTTTTTACAAACAAGCTCAGGCTCTTTGGTTTACCTAACCTGCGAAATAATCGTAATGTACCAATATTTCGGGAAATAATCCTGAAAAATTCAATCTGCTCAAATTGTCGCTTTTCTGCATAAACACCTCCGCCGGCACGAGGAGATCACCAGTGCGAGCGCCCGCCGCGAGGAAATCCTCGTGAGGGAAATGCCCCGGGGAGACGACATTATGGCACAACTTGGTCTTAAAGACCGAATGCACTTCAGTGAAGAATACCTGCCCCGCGCCATGGCGGAAGGGTATGTCGAAATGACCATCCCGGTAAAACCCGGCAGCCGCCTGCAGTGGTACCGGCGGACCGAAAAAGGACGCAGGGCTAACGGCGGAGGCGGATGACCATGAAACCCGCGAAACCAGCGGCAGATACGTTGCAACAAAGGAACACACAGACAAAAAGCTGAATTTTACGTGCATTCAGTGGGTTCCGTGGTTAAAAGGAAGCTTCCGATGTTACAAAACAACGCTGTCCTGAAGTCGAAAGATCATCGATGAAGTTGAAAAAGACTCGAACCAAGAAGGCCGGGCCTTTTAAGGATATTCAAAGGGATGCCCACGAACACCTGCTTTCCGAAATCGCCCAGGTCGGGAAAAACGGCCAGTTCCGTCCACCCCGCCATATCATCAATCTGATAGCTGAGCTGGTCCAGCCCCAACTGGGCTAGAGGTGTCACCAAGAAACGCCTCACGCAAACAGGTCGTCCATTCACGGAATGGACACTTCTCAAAAACAATCTGCCTGTTGCATCAACAGGTTGCCGTTAACAGCGGAATACCAAGAGACTGAACATGACCACCGAAAATAACGCTGGAAACGAAATGGATCCCATCTTCCTCGAACTGGGCAAAGCAGTGTTCACCTGCCAGTCTCTCGAAGTCAGCTTGCGATTGCTCAATGCAAAGCTGTCTCACGATGCAACCGAGGAACAGGAAAACCTATTTGGCGCGGCCCTGGACCTCTACTCCAACGAGACGCTGGGGCAGTCGATCAACGCGCTTCGCAAACGAATCGACATTCCAGCGGACTTGAGCGACTATCTTGAGGCCGGCCTGAAAATCCGCAACGAAATCGTGCACGACTCCATCACCAAAAACATGGAAAGAATCGCTTGCCCCAAAGGCCGACTGGAAGTGGAAGCCGAGCTCGCTGTCATGAAAAAAGAAGTGCACAAACGGATCGCACTGCTCAACAAAACTGAACTTTTTTAAATCACCCTATACTTTTTGACACCCTGAGACCAACGGGTCGGGACCAAGCACCAGGGACTCTTGTCGGAGAATCGATCACCAAGGAGCCTGAAAAGATTAGCGGTGCGCATACCACCAAGGTGGGAGTCAGCCGTTGATCCCGCAGGCTCCATACGGAGGTTGCGGCAAGCTTGCCATGAGCCGCCTCCCTCTCCGCATCATGCGTCCAGGCCACCACCTCGCCGGTTCCCAAGGAGGCCCATCCTTCAAGAGCAGGCGCGGCGGCAGGAGATGGCGCGCTTTTCAGCGGGAGGAACGGCCGCCGGCTTGGGCCGCACGGAGCCTTTCAACGATGGCGGGGTTATCGGCTTTCATCGCAAAGTCCATGACCGTAAGCCCCCCCTTGTTGCGAATATCCAGCCGTGCGCCCTTGTCTATCAACAAACGAACAATATCCTTGTTGCCATTGGACACCGCCACCATAATCGCGGTGTTGCCATCCTTGGTCTGCAGATCCAGCCCCGCTCTTTTTTTAATTAATATTTTAGCGACTTCGGCGCTATCGTTGGCCGCCGCCGCTATCAGGGCGGTGTCACCCGTTGCGTTCTGCATATCCAAGGCGGCCCCCTTGTCGAGCAACATGCGGACGATATCGGTGCTCCCCGTGGCCGCTGCAAAGATCAGGGCAGTATCGCCATTTTTATCCTGAATATCCAGGGTGGCCCCCTTTTTAATCAGCCTTTTGGCAATATCGGCGTTGTTTCTGGCGGCCGCAAAGATCAGGGCGGTATCGCCATTATTATTCTGCAGGTCCACCTGGGCGCCCTGGTCGATCAGCTTGCGGGCGATATTGGTTTGGCCGTCAGCGAGCGCCAAGATAAGCGCGGTGTCGCCATCGGCATTCTGGACATCGAGATTTTTGAGTGCTTCCTGCTGGGCGATCTTGGTGTCCCTGGCGGCCTTTGATGGCGTTCGAGCGCAACCGGAGAGCACCGCAAGAGCCAATATGGACAGCCAAACCACATAACGAACCATTTTGTTTGTCATTCCGCACCTCGTGACAGCAAAAGTAATGGGAGATTTTCCATCTCCGCACCTGGAGATGGCGATCTAACGGGCATGACGCCCGTTGGGGGACAACGATTATCGCCAGGAACCGGCCCGCACCGTTTTCCTGAAAATTTCGACCGCAAACAGGCTGACGACCGTTGCGCAAAGCGATCAAAGCAAAAAAGGTCGCCGCTTCCCGGAGGAAGCAGGGTATCGGTACCATACCGTTGCTTGCCTGACAAATACTAACCAACAGGAATCGTCGAGTTCGAGGCGTTGAGCCCCCATGGTGACGCCGGCGCCGAGGGCCAGCCCCGCCGGTAAGGGATGAGGAACAGGCGACTCACGACCCGGTGGCGAAATTGCGCTCCGGGCACGACTGGCTCAGGCGGACCGCTATATGCGGCTATATCGACGGGCCAGCCGTGGTCGCCATCCGGCGCAGGGCGAGCAGAAAACGGGAGCGCAGTTTTTCACCGAGCAGGGCGCGCTTGACCGGGGGCAGTTTCAGGAATCCGCCGACCAATCCGCGCATGAATTCCTGGGTCCGGCTTTCGGGGTTGTCGAAGATAAACGTCTGCAGCGTGTCCCGCTCCAGGGCCTGGAGCATAACCCGCTCGAAGCTGTCTTCGGGATGCAGGACCTGTTGGGAACGTTGCTGCAGCCGCAATGCCCCGGTGGGACATTGGAGCGCGCAGACGCCGCAGCCCAAACAGATGGCGCCGACCTGCGCGAACTTGGCTGCGGGTCGGGATTGGCTTCCGGCTCCCCTGCTCTCCATCTCGATGGCCGCCACCGGGCAGGCCTTGGCGCACAAGCCGCATCCCGTGCACAAGGTTGCATCCACTGCTGCCAGGTAACTTGAGGTGACCAGGATGCCGGTGTACCCGGTTTCGCGTACCCCCAGCAGCAGATTGCAGCAGCATCCGCAGCAGTGACAAATGAAGCCGGCATCCCGGCGGACGTTGTCGGTGGACAGGGTCAGGCCCAAGTCCCGTGATCGGGCGAGAATATCGCGCATTTGCATTTTGTCGATGGGTTTGGCAAACCCGTTTCTAATCAGCAATCGGGCGCCGGCCCCCATGGAGGTGCAGGTTTCCATGGGGGTGCGGCAAGGTGCCTGCCCGAGGTGGTGCTTTTCGTGGCGGCAGGAACACAGCCCCAGCGAAAACTCGGTGTGTTCCTCGATGAGGGCCGAAGCTTTTTCATAGTCCAAAATTTCGACGTGCGGTCCCAGGGTTTCTTCATGGGGCAGGGCGCGCATCACCGAGACCTGCTGGCCGTTGCCGAAGTTGGCCGCCAGGAAATCCCTCTCGCCGAACATGTAGGCCTGGAAAAGTTCGGCCCACCGCGCCCGGGGCAGGTCCGGGCCGGTGCGCATCATGGTGAATTCGAAAAAGCCGATGACCAGCGGGCTGACCAGGTACAGGTATTCCATGCCGTTCCAGAGATCCAGCACCAGCCCCTTCGCGCAAAGGCCTTCCATCTGGGGCCGCAGGACAGTTTCGGATTCTCCGGTCATCCGGGCGATCCGGGCCAGGGTTGAGGGACGATAGGGCAGACGGCTGACCAATCGAGCCTCGGCCGGTGTATAGAGCGCCTCCACCAATGCTCGAAAAATCGGGGTCCAAGGCGTGCGCACCGGCGCCTGATCCAGACGCTTGCCCAGGTGGCGGTAGGTATCCTTGCTGGCGAGATGTCCCATGGTGTTCTGGTTGCTCCGGCTTCTTTCCTTAGATCGCAAAGAAGGCCCGCTGTCGTCCTGCGGGCAGGTTTTTGCGTCCACCTTCGACATGCAAGGTAAATGGTGGGCAAGCAAGCAGACGCTTGCCCACCCGCCAATTAATGCCCTGATTTCATCCCGAAAAATTCAGGAAACACCGCCAGCCACACCAACACGATCACCTGGAGGATAATGAACGGCACCACGCCCCGATAGATGTCCACCGTCCTGATCTCCGGCGGGCAGCAGCCCTTGAGGTAGAACAGCGAAAAACCAAAGGGTGGCGTGAGGAAGGAGGTCTGCAGGTTCATGGCGATCAGGATGGCGAACCACAACGGGTCAAGCCCGATTACTTCGGCCACAGGCTTGATGATCGGCACGACGATGTAGGTGATCTCGAAAAAATCGATAAAAAAACCAAGGATGAAGATGATCAGCATCACCAGGAAGAGGAAGGTCCATTTCTGACCGGGCAGTCCGACCATGATTTCTTCGACGATGCGGTCGGCGCC
>CAIMMA010000167.1 GCA_903842475.1 uncultured bacterium | reverse complement strand
GCGCTTTGCCAGGATTGCCATAAAAAGAACAAACCTGACTTGGCCAAATGCGGTGTTTGTCATAAAAAATAACCGCTGAGCCTTGCAGTCCCTTTGGTCATAAAAAAAAGGCTGCCCGTTTCGGGGCAGCCTTTTTTATGGTGGGTTGCGATCAGGTTCGGGATGGCAGGGTTTACTCTTTCTCGGCATGCATCTTGGAAATGTCGCCCACATGGAGCACCAGTTCGCCAAGCGCGGTCAACAGATTGAGCCGGTTCTGGCGAATCGCCTCGTCGTCGGCCATGACCATGACTTCATCAAAGAAACGATCCACCGGCCCTTTCATCTCCAGCATCTCCAGCAAAGCCGCCTGGTATTCACGATCCCAGATCAGCGGCAAGGCCTTTTCCCGAACACCGGCCAGCGCTGAAAACAAAAGCTGCTCAGCGGGTTCGGTCAGCAGATCGGGATTCACTTCGGTTTCCTTATTGTCCTTGATGATATTTCTGATCCGCTTAAACGATCCGGCCAGCACCCGGAAACTCTCCTGACCGCGAATCCGATCAAGGGCATCAATCCGTGCCAGACAGTCCGCCGGATTATCAAAACCCACTGTGGTGGCCGCCTCAACCAACTCCTGCGACAGGCCGCTGGCTATTTGCTCATTTTCAAAGCGGAGCCGGATGAATGCCAGCACCTCTTCGATAATCTCCGGTTTCTGATCGATCACCCCGGCATATCCCTTGAGGGCAGCGGCTGCCGCCTCACTCAAGGAAAGCGAAATATTCTGGCCGCGGATGATATTAAGCAACCCGATGGCCTGACGCCTGAGTCCAAAGGAATCCTTGTTGCCGGTGGGCTTCTCACCGATGGCAAAACAGCCAACCAGGGTATCCATCCGGTCGGCAATACCGACCAGCGCGCCCAACAAGGACTGCGGCAATTCACCGCCAGCCCGCAATGGCAGATAATGCGCTTCAATGGCCTCGGCCACCGCTGGTTTCTCTCCGTCATGCAAGGCATAAACCCGCCCCATAATCCCTTGCAGCGAAGGAAATTCCCCGACCATGGCTGTCAGCAAATCGGCCTTGGCCAGACTGGCGGCGCGGGCCACATCATCTTTCAATGCAGGCGCAATCCGAGCCGCCAGCAGTGACGCCAGCGCCGTGATCCGTTCGCTCTTGGCCTGCATGGTTCCCAATTTGTGATGAAAGACAATCCCGTGCAGGTTGTCGCATCTTGCCGCGAGCGGATTTTTGAGGTCTTCATTGAAAAAGAACAACCCATCTTCGAGACGCGCCCGCAAGACCCGCTCATGACCGCTTGCAGCCAGCGCCTGATCGTTGACCTTGGTGTTGTTGACCGCCACAAAAAGCGGCAAAAGCTTACCGTCAGGCCCGGCGACCGGGAAATATTTCTGATGCTCACGCATCGAGGTGACCAGGGTTTCTTTCGGCAACTGTAAAAACTTAGGGTCAAAACGGCCACAGATTCCATACGGATACTCCACCAGATTGGTCACTGTATCGATCAACCCTTCATGGAGTACCGGCTGCGCACCGACATCACCGGTAGCTTCACGCACGGCCCGCTTGACCTCTTCAATCACCCGGAGTCTTCGCTGGGTTGCATCAGCCAGGACAAAACGCTCGGCCAGTCCGTTCAAATACGAATCAATTCCAGTGACCTCAAAAGCGGCGGGTGCCATAAACCGGTGGCCACGGGTGGTTTTTCCGCAGTCGGCCCCTTCGATATGCAGAGGAATAACAGCGTTATCAAACAGCGCCAGCAACCATTGAATAGGCCGGGCAAAGACCATGCTGTAATCGGCCCAGCGCATGGATTTAGGAAACACCAACTCACGGATAAGCGCCTCAAGCAGGCTCGGGAGCAGTACGGCCGTTTCTTGGCCCTTGACGTCTTCAATCGACATCAAATATTCACCTTTGGCGGTGGCGACGACCTGCAACTGTTCCGGCTGCATCCCGCGGGAACGGGCAAATCCCATGGCGGCATTGGTGAACTTGCCGGCAGCGTCGAAACCGGCACTCGTCGAGGGACCGATATGTTCCTGGCGCCGATCCGCCTGCCGAGCCTGCAAACCACCGATAGCCAAGGTCAGACGCCGGGGTGTCCCATAGGTGCGAATCTGGTCGAAATCCAGTTCCAGGGCCGAGAGTTTTTTGGCCGCACCTTCTGCCAGGGTCTCAAGGGCTGGTTGGATATAGCCAGCCGGAATTTCTTCTGTTCCAATTTCAAAAAGGAGTTCACTCATCGCAGTTCGTTGGTGTTGAGTTGGTCTGAAATCATGAAGGGAAGCGCGTTATGGTTCTGTTGCCCCGCCCATGAACTGGCCGCAACGCAGGCGTTACCTGACGGCGCTTACCGGTTCGGGCCATTCCGTTGAAGCAAATGTTGAATACCCGCTGGCTATATTTTTCACAACAACTTTATACCAGTGAAAGGCGCCTTGCGCCAGGAGAACGGAACTGATTCGTCGGCACATGGACTCCACCGCATCCGGGTGTGCCGGTTGGGGGGCGGCCCCCTCTTCAATCAGCGCTATCAGGTCTTCGATCCAGAGAAAGCGGTTCATTCGTACAGCCACGGTAATCACCCCCCATAATCCGGAGAATACCGCGATTTGGTCGGGGGTGACCGGGAGACAGGGTAACGGTACCGGCACGTCGACTTCGACCACCAGGTCCAAATGGCTGGCTAAAGAACCGCGAAGGCGGCAATCGTACCGCGCCATTATCCCGGCGGGGTGAACAACGGGTTCGGCCTTGAGAAAATAGGGGAATTCCATGGACAGATGCGCTGTTTCCGCCTCCAACCGCACCTTCATCTCTTCAAGAATCAAGTGAAATGTTTCCAGATTGAATTGCCCATGGAAGCGATTGAGGATTTCGACAAACCGACTCATGTGCGTCCCCTTGAACCGATGCGGCAGGCTGACATACATGTTTACCATGGCCACCGTTTGCTGGGTTTTGCACGCTTTATCCAGCACGATAATCGGATAGCTGATGGTTTTAACGCCAACTTTACGAATGCTGATGCGGCGGGAATCGTACAGACTCTGGATGTCTTTCATGGGAAGGCGACCGGCGATATTGCCGCCATGCGGTCGGTAACGCCTTGATGGTTACTGATGGCCGAAACCGGTCCGTTCAGGAGAGATATTTGCGAACCGTGGACTTAAGTTCGTCCATATTGGCGGACTTGACCACATACGCCTCGGAGGCCCAGGTGCCGAAATCCTGTTTGTACTCTTGATACGCCGAACTGAGAATCACAGGCAACTCGGCACGCAGTTCCTTCATCTGGCGAAGCACCTCGATACCGTTCATGCCGGGCATATTGATATCAAGGATAACCAGATCGGGAGGATTTTCCTGAAATTTCACCAAGGCTTCGTCCCCGTTATAGGCGGAATCAATCTCAAAACCCTCGTCTTCAAATTCTCCCCGATAGAGCAACTGAATGCTCTCTTCGTCATCGACCAGCAGTATTCGTTTTTTTCCCACGATTTCCTCCTACAAGGTTACCTCACGGAGGTACCTGCAGGTCTCCTCCGGCGGCATGGGATTGATGTAGAATCCGGTCCCCCATTCAAAGCCGGCAATGGAGGTCAGCTTAGGGACGATTTCAAAATGCCAGTGATAGTGTTCCAGCGATCCGGAACGCAACGGTTGGGTATGGAGCACGAAGTTATACGGGACGTTGGGGATACACGCGTCCAGTCTTCGCAACGTCTCTGAAAAGATTTCGGCGAGCGCCATCAGCGAACCATCATCCTGATCGATATACGAAGAATTGTGGTAGCGGGGCATGATCCACATCTCAAACGGGGACCGGGGTGCAAAAGGAGCGAGGGTGACAAAAAGACTGTTTTCGCAGACCAGCCGAACCTTCTGCTGGGTTTCCTGACGGATGATATCGCAAAAAACACACCGGTCCTTGTATTTAAAATACGACAGGCTGCCATCGAGTTCCGAAGTGACCATCCGGGGCAGAATAGGCAGGGCCACCAACTGCGAATGCGAATGTTCAAGCGATGCGCCGGCGGCTTTGCCGAAATTCTTGAACACCACCACGTAGTTAAAACGATTATCCTTGGAAAGGTCACGAATTCTATCACGAAAGGCTCGAAACGTCAGGACCATATCGTGGGGAGGCAGATGGGAAAAACGGTCCTGATGATTGGGGCTTTCAATAATAACTTCGTGAGCGCCGATCCCATTCATCCGATCATACAGACCCTCTCCTTGCTTATCGAGGCTCCCTTCAATGATCAAAGCCGGATATTTATTGGGCACCACCCGCACCTTCCAGCCAGGAGTATTGGGATAGCCCCATTCCCTCCCATAAACCAAGACTTCGTCCGGGGTGGTCTTTTCATTGCCGGGACAAAGCGGGCAGAACCCGCCTTTGACTTTGAATTCTTCAATCAAAAAATCCGTGGGACGCTTCCCACGTTCCTGGGCTATGATGATCCAACGACCGAGAATCGGATCTCTGCGTAATTCAGGCATTAGTCTTACCGACCCCGTTCCTTTTCGCGCTGTTCCTGGAGGGACTTGCAGTCAATGCAATATTTGGCCACCGGACGGGCCTGTAAACGCTTTACGGCTATATCGCAGCCGCATCCGTCACAAACCCCGTAGGTGCCATCTTCGATTCGGGCGAGCGCCTCATCGACCTTATCCATCAATTTCCGTTCCCTGCCGCGTATACGCAGCTCAAAACTACGATCCGACTCCATGGTGGCCCGATCATTAGGATCCGGAATATTACCGGTCTGGCTGGTCATTTCGGTCAGCGTCTGCTCAACATCGATATTGATTTCGGCCTTCATTGCCTCAAGCTGCTCTTTGAAACGCAGCAGATCGTTCTCATCCATGTGCATTCTCCAGCAAGGTGGTTCTAGTAATGTAATAATATAGCATGCGGCTTAAGGTCTGACAAACAGTCCACTCTTACCGCCACTTTTTCGCAGCAACCGGATATCAGAAATAACCATGGTCTTGTCGGCGGCCTTGCACATGTCGTAGATGGTCAACGCCGCCACCGACACCGCGGTCAGGGCTTCCATCTCGACGCCGGTCCGCCCGGCCATGGACACGGTAGCCACAATCTCGATGGCACCAGGTGTTTCGGCAAAGGAGAAAAGGATATCCACACTGGTGATCGCCAAGGGGTGACAAAGCGGGATCAATTGATCGACTTTTTTAGCCGCCATGATGCCCGCGATCCGGGCAACCCCGAGCACGTCGCCCTTGGCCACCGTTCCCTGACGGATCATGCTGCACACCTGCGGAGACATGGTGACAGTGCCTGCTGCCACGGCCTGCCGCACGGTCTCGCTCTTGGCGCTGACGTCAACCATGCGGGCATTGCCAGCACTGTCAAAATGGGTGAGTTGCGGCTCTTCAGCCATTGGCCGCCCGCTCCGAATCTTCGGTTTTTTTCTTTGATTTGCCAAGATTGCCATGGAAAAGGCGGGAGAAAAAGCCCTCATCCTCGTTCGCAGCCTTGCTTAATTCATCAAATTGCCGCAGGATTTCCTTCTGTTCCTTGGTTAACTTGGTGGGGGTGAGCACCTGGACCTCAACCACCATATCACCTTTCCCGCCCCCACGCAGGCTGGGGACCCCTTCGCCGCGCAAAGGAAATCGTTCGCCTGACTGCGTGCCCGCGGGTATTTTAAGTTTAGCCGTGCCATGGATTGTCGGCACTTCCGCATCACAACCCAACGCGGCTCGCACCATTGATACCGGCAGTCGCAAATAAATGGTCTGGCCGTCACGTTGGAAATATTCGTGCTCATCGACATGAATAACCACGTAAAGATCACCGGAAGGACCGCCGCGACGCCCTCCTTCACCTTCACCGGAGAGTCGCATGCGTGATCCGGTATCAACCCCGGCCGGGATCCTGACGCTGACCTTTTTACTCCGGTTGATCAACCCCTCACCATGACAATCAGTGCAGGGATCGGTGATGATCTGCCCGCTGCCGCTGCACCGGGTACAGGTGGTGCTTACCTGAAAAAACCCCTGCGAGCGAATTACCTGACCGCGCCCCTGACAACTCGGACACACCTGGGGTTTATGGCCCGGCCTGGCCCCGATGCCCTCACAGGTCCAGCAGGTTTCCTTTTTGGTGACCTCAACCTGTCGATTGACTCCATGAACAGCCTCCATGAAGGTAATCTTGATGTCATATCGCAGATCTTCTCCCTGCACCGGCCCATTGGGGTCGCGACGCCGACCGCGGCCACCCCCGCCAAACCCGAAGATATCACCAAAGATATCATTGATATGTGAAAAAATATCTTCACTGGTTCCGGGCCCGCTATATCCGCTGTTTCGTAACCCTTCTTTGCCATAGGTGTCGTAGATTCGCCGTTTCTGAAGATCGCTGAGCACTTCATAGGCCTCGGCGGCTTCTTTGAATTTTACTTCAGCCGCGGCATCACCCTGCGTCCGGTCCGGATGATACTTCATCGCCTGTTTCCGGTACGCCTTTTTGATGGATTCAGCCGACGCGTCTTTGCTGACTCCAAGAATTTCGTAATAACTCTTGCTCATAATTCGTTACATTAATCTGTTGCTATTCTTCAATAATGAGCTCTTCAGCCGCTGTTTCAACCACCGGTGTTTTCTCTGCCTTTCGTTGCTTGGGAAGATCGAAGATATTATCAAAAGTGACCTTCCCGGCTGCGATCTCCCGCAAAGTCATGACAATTTCCTTGTTTTTGCCGGCGACGAGGAAAGGCTCGCCTTTCCGGTGCTGCCGTACCCGTTCTACCGCAAGATGGATCAGGGAAAATCGATTATCGTCACCCACTTTTTCCAGACAATCTTCTACTGTAATACGAGCCATGCGGTTTGCCTCCTTGTAATAAAAATCCGGGAGAGAACGCTCTCCGGGAGCACTTCTTTTTTACGGTCCATCTGCCTTTGAAAATTAAGCGAAAATTCAGCGAGATGCCAAGTGTCTGTTCAATAAATCATTATTCTTCAACTGCCTGGCGGATATCTTGTGGCAACCCTGAAGATCTCAACCGCCGAAAGGATTGCGTAGCAGCAGGGTTTCCTCACGGTCAGGTCCGACCGAAATAATCGCCGGAGCGACACCAGTGAGGTCTTCCAACCGTCGCAGATAGGATTTCGCCTTGTCAGGAAGGTCTTCATAGGATCTGACATCGGTTATTTCAGTATCCCAACCGTCCATTTCTTCATACACAGGTCGGGCCAGCCGAGCTTTGCGGATATTCTCCGGCATATAATCAAAGGGAGTGCCTTCCACTTGATACCGGGTGGCGATTTTCAATTTTTTCAACCCGGAAAGCACATCGAGCTTGGTCACGGCAAAACCGGTCAAACCATTCAACCGAACCGCATCATTGGCCACCACGGCGTCGAACCAACCGCAACGACGACGACGACCGGTGGTCGCACCATATTCATGTCCTTTCTTTTGCAAGGTATCACCGATCCCGTCGCCCTCCGGCAGCTCTGTGGGGAACGGTCCTTCGCCGACCCGGGTGGTGTACGCCTTGACAATACCGATGACTTCATCGATATGGCTGGGGCCAAATCCTGTACCAATGCAGGCGTTGCCGGCAATGGTGTTGGAGGAAGTGACAAAAGGATAGGTGCCGTGATCGATATCGAGTTGCGTGCCCTGCGCGCCTTCAAATAAAATATTCTGACCCTTTTTCCGGGCCTGATCAAGCACCAGGGAAACATTGCCGATAAAGGGAGCCAACTGCTCGGCAAATTGTTCAAATTGAGCAACGATTCCGGCGAAGTCCACTGGTTTGGCAGCGAATTGCGTGGTCAGGATAAAATTCTTCTCCTCCACCGCAGCCTGCAGTTTATCCTTGAACAAAGCGGGGTCGAGCAGATCGCCGACCTTCATGCCGACCCGACCGACCTTGTCCATGTAACAAGGACCGATCCCCCGACCAGTGGTCCCGATCTTCTTTTCCTTGGCCAGCGCATTCTCACGAGCCTGATCAAGCTGCTGGTGATACGGCATGATCAGATGGGCGTTACTGCTGATCAAAAGCTGCTTGGGAGTGACCGTAAACCCTTTGTCGGCAAGGCCGGCAATCTCTTTCAAGAGCACGCCTGGATCGATAATCACGCCGTTACCGATGGCGCAGGTTTTCCCTTCGTAGAGAATTCCCGAGGGAATAATGTGGAAAATAAATTGCCGTCCTTCAACGACCAAGGTATGGCCAGCATTGTTTCCGCCTTGAAACCGGACCACATAATCCGCATACCGGGTCAGCAGATCAACAATTTTCCCTTTCCCTTCATCACCCCATTGGGCCCCGACCACCACGACACTGGCCATGTTATCTCCAAAATATTAATATATAAAATCGAAAAAAGCCTCGAATCAAACCCGCAAGGACACTAAACCTGCACCCAACCTGACTAATCTAGCAGATTACTGCAAAAAAGTCAAACGAGGGGGGAAAGCTTCGATTTTACCTGAAAAAAACGATACTACGGGGAAATGACTGCGGTGGCGAGAGGCAAGGCTCCAGCCCTGACCATCGGGAAACGGTCAGGACTGGAGTGCGGGAAAAAGGTGTTGCTCAGAAAAATACTCAGTTATATGAGGTCTTCAGGGTCATATCCTTACGTGAGGCCGGATCAAAAATGCCTTTTTCTTCTGCCTTCTTGAACCATTCCTGCTTCAGGGTATTGAGAAAGATCTTCTTTTCCTCGACCAGTTTCGCATACTCCATTCCGACAAGGACCTGGGCCTTTTCCTTAGTAGAAAAATCCGGGGCGACAAAATCGACGGCGTCATGCTTGGCCAGGATGGCGCGCAGTTTCAGACGGGCATCCTGCCCCTTGTTGATGGCACCGCCCAGCGTTCGGAGAATTTCTTCCGGGGCATGGAAAAAAGCGCCATGTCCCGCCACCGCGTAATCCCAGCGCCATTGACCGTGACGGATATCCCGTAATGCGGGTTTCATCTCTTCTTCCGTTGCCCCTACCGCCCAAGCCTTGGCAGCTTCGAGATGGGCCTTGGCCAGAACATCGGTGGCAAGTTTTGCCAATTCATTTTTACGCGCCAATTTTCTCTCGACGGTTTCGCGGAATTCCTTCTCGGTGCCCTTGTGGCAGTTCAGGCAGGTATTGGCGATGTTATCCAAGGGACTGCCGACCTTATGACTGGAATACTTGACGCCGCCTTCCCGGACATACGGCATATGGCAATCGGCGCAAGCAACATTGTTGCGACTGTGCACACCGGTCACAAAGGTTTCGTAATCGGGATGCTGGGCTTTGAGCATCGGGGTCTTGCTCAGCTGATGGGTCCAATCGGAGAAACTGATCTCATCGTAATAGGCTTCCATATTCTCGGCCGACAAGCCATTTTTCCATGGATAGGTAACCACCATTGCGGTTTTCTTCTCTCCCTTGTCGTCCCATTCGGTTTTCTTGAAATAATATTCGGCATGACACTGCGCACACACCAGCGAGCGCATATCCTGATGGGTTATATCGGCAACTTTCAAGCGGCCCTCGGCCTCAAGACCGCGCTTGAGATACTCACGGGTCAGGGTCAGCTGCATGCTCTTGTTGTCATGACAGTCGCCGCACCCGATGGTATTGACCACCTCGTCCCCATATTTTGCCCATTTACCGGTGAAGTATTCCATCTCGCCGTCGCGTTTGATCAGCCTGGGCACATCGGGTGATTTGCACGTCCAGCAGGCGGTGGGCAGAGGACCGGTTTTTTTATCGACCGGTGCCCCGGTGCGCAGGGTGTTGATATTATCCTCCAGAGCATAATAATGACCGCGCGGCTTATTGTAATCCTTGGAGAAGGGATACCCGGCCCACATCACCACCAGAGCGGAATCCTCCTTGAGGACATCATCAATCCTATCGCTCTTTCTGGTCTGCATATAGGTGTCATATTGACGCGGATAGAGTTTCCCCCATTCCGAGGCCCGGGTTTCATTGTCCTTGACCTCCGGGACCGCATTGATAACCTGCTGCTCGGCTTTATTCTCCCTGATCGAGAGCGTCAGCAGCACCATCGGGACTGTGACGAGCACACAAAGAACAAAAACGACTGATGATTTTTTCATAAAAAATTCTCCTGGTTGATATCCTAGAGGACCTTGACTGTAAAATTATTCTGGGTGGCCGTCAGATTGCGCATCGTCCCATGGGGCACACCCCGGTGACAGTCCCAACAGCGTCGCCCCATCTGGACGCCGCTGTCGGCAACTTTCTGATACAGCGCGCTGCTGGTCAGCATCTGTGAAACCACCTCGCGGTGGCAGGAAATACAGTTATCCTGAATTCTCTTGGCGGCATGGTTGCTGATGCGAAGATTATTACCGTAGGTCTTAAAGGTCATAGCCACGGAATGATTATACCCATCCCGGGCCTTGGCCAGCATCTTATTGGCAAAGGTATCCCGTGGCAAATGACAATCGACACAGGTAGCTCGAGTCCGATGCGAACTGTGCTGCCAGGTTTCAAAGGCGGTTATCATGGGGTGACAGGTGATGCAAACCTTCGGCTCGCTCGACAGGTAGGAGAGCATCTTGGACTCATGCACCAGATTGACAAAGACGCCAAGAACCGCGAGAACAGCAAATATCGCTATATATTTCATGATGCTAACGGTCTCCCTAAGCAACTTTTCAGGTCGCTGTGTTTACCATGGCTCAATACAGGAGCAACCTGCCCCCACCAACTCACGAATTTCATGCGCCTCTTGGGCCTCTTGGAATACTGACGGAATCAAGGTCAACCCGGGAGAACGCTCCCTTCCTGCAACTTCCAAGAGGATGCAAACACTCTCATAAAGCAAACAACATACCACCCGCAACAATACGGCAAATTCAACACAATGACACCGCCCCCACCGTCGCCTCGCTACCATTCGGTAACACAACCAACGCCGCATTGCTACCCCGAGGTAACGCCTCACCAGCCGGAAACATACATTATTGAAACATACCTGGGCATTACAAACCACTCTTTTCTGGGAACGCCATTTGTTTTGCGTCCTGCCCCCAATACAGGTAGAGTTATGCTCAACGAGCAATCGACTCAAACTATCCGCTCCTTCTCAATAAACCTATGCAGCCATCGTATGCATCAAAGCGTCTCCAGCGAGAAGCCCGAACCGTTGCCCTCATGATCCGACGTTTCTGCCGGGATCGGCACGGCACCGGAAAACTGCTCTGCAATGACTGCCAGGCGCTCCTCGCCTACACCCATAACCGCCTGCATCATTGCCCCTTCCAGGAACACAAACCTACCTGCGGCAGATGCACGGTCCATTGCCACGCCCCCGGCAGACGCCAAAAAATCCAGGAAGTGATGCGCTATGCCGGACCGCGGATGCTCATGTCGCACCCGTTTCTGGCCATTGCGCATCTGCTCGACGGCCTGCGGAAACCACCTCGGACAGGGTAAACCGCCTCTGCTTGACACCCTTGGTCAAATCCCGTAATGTTGGGGCCTTGCAACGGCAAGCAACGCCGTCCTTCTCCAACAAACTTCTCCTGGTACTTGCCCATGTTTGGAATCGGCCTCCCGGAAATGATCGTTATCTTTGCCGTCGCCCTGATCGTCGTCGGCCCGGATAAACTGCCCGGCCTGGCCCGCTCCCTGGCCAAGGGCATCATGGACATGAAAAAGACCCTGAACCAGGTCAAAGACAACCTCAATCAGGAGGGCGAGGTGCTGGATTCCGTCCAACAGGACCTGCGAAAAACAGCAGAAGAGCTCAGGGGTAAAATGATCGACGTGGACCCCGCTGCCTGGCAATTGGAGCCAACCGATCCCACCAAAGCAGACAAGGAGGACGGAATCATCGAAATGGTGCCGACGGAACCGCCAGCCGCCCTACCCCGGGGGGAAATCCGGACAACTGACACCGAGACCATAGACGCCCCCCCCGACGCTGCATCGGGCACAGCCAGCCAGCACCCCGGCGAGACGCCCGCCGCCTCGCCGCCGGTCGATCCGCAGTCGGAAAAAATCCGTGCTTGAGGCGCTTGCGCACTTCCGGCCCCACCAGGAAGAACTGCGCCGACGACTGATCCACTGCTGCCTGGCAATCGTCCTGACCAGCTCGCTGGCTTACCTGGGCAAAGATTACATTGCCGCCTGGTGTATCCACCCGCTCTATCTGGCTTACCCGCAGATGGGCAAATTGGTGTACACCAAGCTGACCGAAGCCTTTGTCAGTTACATCAAGCTTTCCCTGCTGGTGGGGATCAGCGCCAGTTTTCCGTTCATTCTTTATCAAATATGGTCGTTCATTGCCCCCGGATTGCTCGACCAGGAAAAGCAGACGCTGCGGCGGATTATTCTCTGGGCCACACTGCTCTTTGCTGGCGGCGCCCTGTTCGCTCTGTACATCGTGCTGCCAAGAATGCTCCTCTACTTTATGAGTTATGCATCCCCCTCGCTGACCCCCATGCTCAAGCTGGGACTCTACCTGACCTTCACCGCCCGCATGGCGCTGGCCTTCGGACTTGCCTTTGAGATTCCCTTTCTCATGGTCATGGCGATCCGCACCGGCCTTATCGGCCGCGATCATTTCAAAAACAATCGCACCTATTTCTACATCGCCATCATGGTATTGTCCTTTCTGCTGACCACGGGGGAAGTGACCGCCACGGTCCTGCTCTCTTTCCCTCTGTTTGCGCTTTACGAAGCCGGCATTATTGCCGGCGGGATGTTTCGCGGCAAGGAACGCATCCCCGAGTAAAGGCTCGACACTCACAGCGTGCCCCCGATAACCCAGGTCCGCCCTATTCACCTTCAAACCACCCGCCATACCGGATGACGCCCCAGATCAAAACCGATGCTGTCGACCGCCGACGCCAATACATCGGCCTGCTGGCTGTGCTGGGATCCGGCCTCTGTTTTTACCTGGCGACAGCGGTGATCAGCTGGGCGCGCCCCCATGTCACCATCACCGCCCCGTTCTATGTTTTCGCCCGCTTCATCCTCGGCTTTGCCATTGTCGGTCTGACCATGGCCATCAAAAAACAGCGCCTCAGCTGTACCCGTGTCCACTATATCATCGGCCGCACGGTAACCAACGCGGCAGCGGTCTTCTGCTTCTACCAGGCAGTCGATGTTTCGACCGTTGCCAGCGCCAACATTCTCAACATGACCTACCCCCTGTTCGTAGCGATTTTTTCCTGGTTTGTTATCCGGGAGCAGCGGGACAGCGTTGCGCTATTGATCGTGATCATTGCCTCCATCGGCATCTGGTTGATTCTGTCGCCGGGCGCGATGAGCCTGCGATGGGACAACTACTGGGGATTACTTTCCGGTTTTTTCGCCGGGTTTTCGATTATCTACCTGAATCTGAGTCGACAGCACCACGACTCCCAGACCATCCTCTTTTACATGTTCGGGCCAGGCGCCCTCCTGATGCTGCCCCTGCTCGGCGACGCCATTTTTCTGCCCAATCGGCTCGAGCTGTTTTTTCTTCTGGCCTGCTCGGCCGCCGGGGTGCTCGGCCAATACCTGCTCACCTACGGCTTTCTGTACGTCACCGCGGTCGAAGGCGCGGTCATCTCCTCAAGCCGCATCCTCATCGCCGCCCTGCTTGGCCCCCTGCTGGTCGCCGATCCACCGCTCACCGCCAGCGGATGGATGGGAGCGCTGATCATTTTCGGCGCCAATGTCGCCCTGGCAATTCGAAAACCCGCAGCAGCAACATCGCCTTCCAGATAGCCGGGCCGCGACCTTTTCCCCCTGGTCCTCGCGGACGCTTTCCTCTCCTGCTTGCTTTTGCACGACACCTCATTTGATGAACTTCCCTTGACTTAAAAAAACCATTTCCCCATAATCAAAACAGCAGCAACAGCAACCTATTGAAAAAATAATGTTTTGATGCCGCCTTCGCTGTTTCTTGGTGCAAAACAGCCAAGGCGTTCTCTTTCCAGCGTGCGGTTCGCAGGAATCCGCCACAGATCAATTTTACACAGAGGAGTGCAGGGGTGAAAAATTTCAGATTGGGCGTCAAGCTGGTTGGCGGTTTTGTCATGACCGCTCTCATAATTCTCGCGGTGGGCCTGCTGTCCATCTCACAGCAGGGCAAACTCAACAACGGGGTCAAACAACTTGGCAACGAGACCTTTCCTGCGGTGCAGAATATCCTGACCGTGAAAAGCGAGGCCGCCACCATCGCCGGTCTGATGCGGACCCTGTTGACCCCCTACGCCAGCAACGAGCAGCGCAATCACTCCCATCAGCAACTGCTCGTCTCAAGAAAAGCATACGGGGAGGCCAAGGATAAATTCGCAGCCCTGCCGCTGATGAAACAAGTGGAGAGCGAATGGCAGGATTTCACCGCCAACATCACCAAATGGGCGGGGATCAATAACCAGGCGGTCGAACTCTCCAAGGAGTTAATCGCCCTGGATATGACCAATCCAAATCTGATGAAAGCGCACATGGCTGATTTTGCAATTGCCCACAACTCTTTACTGGCCAAGGTTGGTAAACTGCTGATCTTCAACGTTTCGTTTGAAGGCGGCACCGGCGAAACGGATTGTTCATTGGGCAAATGGATGGAAAAGATGGACACCACCAATCCCGAAGTGGTGACCATGGTCAAGGAACTCAAGCCGATCCATGCCGAGTTGCATAAAAATGTTTCCAAAATCAAGAACTTGGTTGCAAACGGTCAAAGCGGAGAGGCCAAGGAGATGGTCGAGAAGAAACTGTATCCGGCCTCGGAGCAGGTGTTCGCGCTTGTGAGCAAAATGGAGGTCATCGCTGACAAAGCCAACCAAAAATTCGTCACCATGAACAAGCTGCTGCTGGAGGATGCGGCGACCTACCAGGTTACCACCTTTGCCGCCATCGACAAAATGATCAAAAAAGCCAACGAGGCGTCAGCCGAATCGGTGACCTCCGCCAATACAATCGCCACCCGCGGTCGCCTGATTACCATCATTGTCTTGATCGTTGGCGTTCTTCTCGCCGTCACCGTCGGCTTCCTCCTCACCCACCTCATCACCGGGCCGTTGTTCAAGGGCGTCGACCTGGCCAAGGCCATGGCCGGCGGCGACCTCACCAAGACCATGGATGTCAACCAGCAGGATGAAATCGGCATCCTGGCCAAATCGCTCAACGAGATGGCTGGCAACCTGCGGCGGATGTTTGGCGACATCAGCACCGGGGTGGGCACGGTCGGAGAATCAGCGGTGCAGTTGGCCGCCATCTCCAACCAGATGTCTTCAGGGGCTGAATCAACCGCAGCCCGCTCGGGGCAGGTTGCCGCTGCCGCCGAAGAGATGAGCGCCAACCAGAATTCGATTGCCGCCGCCATGGAACAGGCCTCGGTCAACGTCAACATGGTTGCCGCGGCCACCGAGGAAATGAGCGCCACCATCAACGAAATCGCCAGTAATTCGAGCAAGGCCAAGGAGATCACCACAGCTGCGGTGAACCAATCGCTGAAAGCCTCCGAGCGGGTGAACGAACTCGGTAAGGCCGCCGATGAGATCAACAAGGTCACCGAAGTGATCACCGAAATCTCCGAACAGACCAATCTGCTGGCCCTCAACGCCACCATCGAGGCCGCCCGCGCCGGCGAGGCCGGCAAAGGCTTTGCCGTAGTCGCCAACGAAATCAAGGCCCTGGCCAAACAGACCGCCGAGGCGACCCTGGACATTAAAAACAAAATTCAAGGCATTCAGGAAGCCACCGGGGTGACGGTCACGGAGATCAACGAAATCAGCGAGGTCATCGCCGATGTGGACAAGATCGTCGCCACCATAGCGGCTGCGGTCGAAGAACAGACCGCCACCACCAGGGAGATTGCCCAGAATGTGCAACAGGCCTCGCAGGGTATCGCCGAGGTTAACGAAAACGTCTCCCAAAGTTCGACGGTGGCCACCGAAATAGCCTCGGACATTGCCACGGTCAACAACAGCGCCAACGAGATGAACCAGGCCAGCAATCAGGTCAAGATCAGCGCCGAGGAATTGTCGAAGATTGCCGACAAATTGAAGGTGATGGTCGCCCAATTCAAAATCTGAGCACCCTTACGCAAAATAAAGGGGCCACGCACCTGCCGGGTGCGTGGCCCCTTCTTTCGTGGCGGGCCAACCCCCCATAAGGGGACCAGCTGCTTATTCCATTTCCCAGTCTAAAGGAGAAATCCCGAAGCACTTCCTGCGCTTTGATCTTGTTTCCTCGTGGAACACTTTTTCCCCTGCCACCTCAAGGTGCCACGCACATCGCAACAGGCAGTTTTCAACTGTTCAAGGTTTTGGCTGGGGAACGGGTTGCATCTCCTGTTTGAGCAGACAGCAGGAGATGCGATGGACCGGGGAACCGTCGGGATGGTACCTGATATTGTCGGGCTGCAGCAAACGGTTCATAACGCATCCCTCCGGGATAGTGAGTGGAAAAAAACGATCTTCGTTCAATCCTTGACGATGGACGAGGCGGTCGTTTTCAATTTGATAACTATGGATGGGATGATCTTCGCAAAGCGGACACTGGTAGACCCGGCCATTGGGGAAAATGAAAAAATTCTCGGCGACAATCCCGGCACATTGGAAGGGTTCATCGTGATCGAGATACACCTTGGGATAGATGACGTGAATGCCCAGGCGGGCGGCCTCCCGGGCCACCCGGGGCACCACGGCGAGCCACTGATCCGGTTCGACCTGCCAGTTGAGGTCCATCCCCGGCTGGGTTGCCGCCGGGTTGCCGCGCAGGCCGATGACCTGAATAAAAAAACGCCGCACGCCGAGGTCGGCGAGCAAGGCGGGCATCCGGTGCAGCTGATCAATATTGAGCCCCGAGACCGTATAGATGCAGCTGGTGTTGAATCCGCCGGCCACGGCCTTAATGATATTGGCGGTGCAGACCGCAAAAACGCCTTCGCCGCGAATCGGGTCGTTGACCGCCGCATCTGGTCCATCGAGGCTGAAACTGAGATAATCGAGTTCCCGGGGCGTCACCTTGGCGAGCAGATCATGGAAGAGATAGCCGTTGCTGTCGACGGTGACCGCGTACCGCATCGATTTTGCCGCGGTGATGATGGCGGGCAGTTCGGGATGCAGGGTGGGTTCGCCGCCCAAAAGAATGAGATTGGTCCGCCGATCCGGCCGGGCGAACAGTTTAAGCCACTGAAGCACGGTTGCCAGCGGCAGGGTGGCGGTGCCGTGCTGGGCGGGATTGATGTAGCAGTGACGGCAGGCGAGATTGCAGGCGGTGAGCAGGTGGAAAAAGACGTTGCGCTCCCCTGGCTGAAAATCCACGGTTCTGGCGATGGGTCCGTTGTTCATGGCTTGCGCGCCTCCAGGGGTTG
>CAIMMA010000166.1 GCA_903842475.1 uncultured bacterium | reverse complement strand
GCTCTGGAGCAAATCGACCGCCAAGGGTGTGGCGCCGCTGGAAGCCAAGGCTCCAAGCATCACCATGTTCAACGCAAGTGCTGAACCGGCCTGGAGGGCAAGCGCCGTGGCGTCGAGGGCGATCAGATGTTTCACCCGGCCGGCCATCGCAGCCATTATACTGTCAATGTCCGGATAACGGGTTTTGCCCAGGGCCACCGTGTAGGGCGGCACCGGTGCGGTGTTGGTGATAACGATGGTGTTGGCGTTGCACTTCCTGGCAGCGCGCAGGGTTTCCGATGGTTCAAAGCCAAGCAGAACATCGGCATCGCCATCGGCGATACAGTAGCTTTCCCCCTCACCAAACAAGACCATGGACTCCACAACCCCACCCCGTTGGGCCATGCCGTAAAACTCCGACATGCGGACAGGAATATGCATGCTCAATGCCGCCTCGCCCAGAACCCGGGACGCCGAAATATTGCCCTGGCCGCCGACTGCAACAATCATCAGCTTGTTTGTGTTCATTTTCCCTCCTTTTTGACAGGCACGATGGCATTCTCGGGGCAGAACTGCGCACAGAACGCGCATCCTTCGCACCTGTTGGCGTCGATAAAGACCTCTTCATCCTTGAGATAAATGGCCGGACAGGCCACCTTGGCAATACAATGGCGATGGTTGCGGCATTTATCCCTGTTGATGTGAAAGACTCTCTTCTTCTTGGAGGAAGGCAAGGTCCGGGTATGCAGGGGACAAGGGGCGCGGGCGATCAACACCGACACGCCTCGATACAGGGCAAGTTCCTGGATCGCCTCCAGGGTCTTGCGATAGGCAAAAGGATTCACCGTGATCACCTGCTGCACGCCCAGCCCTCTAACCGCCGCCTCAATGGATATCGGGTTCCGCGCCAGATTGAGGTGGCTCAGGTCAACTCCTGGATGCGGCTGATGGCCGGTCATGGCGGTGGTGCCGTTATCAAGCACCACCAGGGTGAAGTCGTGGTTGTTGTAGATCGCGTTGGCCAACGGAGACAGACCGCTATGAAAAAAGGTGGAGTCGCCGATGAACGCCACCACCTTGCGCCCGGTGGCTCGGGCGAATCCGCCCGCTGTGCCGACGCCGGCTCCCATGGCGATAAGGAAATCGCCCATGTTGAGCGGCTGCAGCAAACCGAGGGTGTAGCAGCCTATATCCGTGGGATAGATGGCCAGATCGCCGAACACCTCCCGGATGGCCACATAGGTGGCACGGTGCGGACAGCCGGCGCACAAATTGGGTAGTCGCGGCGGCGCCTCGGGCAGGTCGTCGGTCTGGATGGGTTGATAGGCTTGGAACGGGAGACCGAAGAATTCGGCAATGACCTGTTTCACCAGGGCCGGATTGAATTCATACAACCTTGAAAACAGTCCCTCGCCCTTTCCCTGCACCTCCAGGGTGAGCCCAACCTTTTGCGCACTGTTGCGCACCGCTTCCTCCAGGCAGGGTTCCCCTTCCTCGACGACCAGCACCTTCTCGCACCCTTCAAGAAAGGTCTGGGCCATCGTTTCCGGGAAGGGATGGGAAAAACCGACGCGCAGGATACGAAACGATTCGGCTTCCCCGAGTTCCCGGATGGCGTCGCTGACATAGCCGTAACTGACCCCATTGCACACCACACCCCATCTGCCCGTGCCCTCTATCCGGTTCCACATGCTCCGGTTGGACCGCTCGGCGGCCCGATCGTACTTTTCGAGCAGTTTGGGGTGGAGGTTGCGGGAAACCGCCGGAATGCAGACATAGGCAAAGGGGTTTTTTTCAAAAAAACCTTGCGTTAGCCGTTGCTGCATAGCGCCCAGGGTCACGGTGCTGCTGGAGTGGTTGATGCGAGTGGTGGTGCGCAAGAGCACGGGGAGCTTGAGTTCTGCCGACAAGGCAAAGGCATAGACCGTCAACTCCTTGGCTTCGGCCACGGTGGAGGGTTCAAGCATGGGCAGGCCGCTGAGTTTTGCATAATAGCGGGAATCCTGCTCGTTCTGACTCGAGAACATGTAGGGATCGTCGGCGATCACCACGACCATTGC